>DATMTQ010000281.1:0-11803 GCA_035564095.1 Microbacterium sp.
ACACCATGGTGGCCGGAGCCGAGCACAACGATCCGGCCGCCGTCGGCGTGCTCACCGGCGAGGGCCCGGATCGCGTGCGGGAGCTCATCGACCTCGGCGTGCCGTTCGACCGCGACGAGACGGGCACCCTGCGCTGGGGCCTGGAGGCCGCCCACGGCGCACCGCGCATCGTGCACGCGGGCGGAGATGCCACGGGTGCGGCGATCGAGCACATCCTGGCCGAGCACGCCTGCGCCGACGGCCTGCGGATCGTCGAGCACGCGTGTCTCGTGGATGTCGTGGTGGAGGGCGGCCGCGCGGTCGGCGTCGAGCTGCTCGTGCACGGACGAGGCGAGACCGTCCGCGCCGAGGCCGTGGTGCTCGCCACCGGCGGTGCCGGCCACCTGTTCGCGCACACCACGAACCCGTCCGTGGCCACCGGCGACGGCCTCGCCGCCGCCGTGCGCGCCGGGGCCGCCGTGCGCGACCTGGAGTTCGTGCAGTTCCACCCCACCGTGCTCGCAGCCGGCGGCTCGTTCCTCGTGTCGGAGGCCGTGCGCGGTGAGGGGGCGACGCTCGTCGACGACTCCGGCGCGCGGTTCGTGTTCGAGACGCACCCGGACGGCGAGCTCGCACCGCGGGACGTGGTGACCCGCGCGGTGGCGCGGCGGATGGCGCAGCAGGGCGGACGCCCGGTGCGCCTGGACGCCACCGCCCTCGGCGCCGGGTTCCTCGCCCGACGCTTCCCGACGATCGACGCAGCCGTCCGCGCGCGCGGCCTGGACTGGGCGCGGGAGCCGATCCCGGTGACGCCTGCGGCGCACTACCTCATGGGCGGCGTTGTGACCGACCTCGACGGCCGCACGACGGTGCCCGGGCTCTACGCCGTCGGCGAGACCGCGTGCACCGGAGTCCACGGCGCCAACCGGCTCGCGTCGAACTCGCTGCTCGAGGGCGCCGTGTTCGGCTTCCGGGCGGGTGAGGCGATCGTCGCGGATGCCGTGTCCGGCACCTGGCCGCCGGCATCCACGGCGCTTCCCGCCGGCGCCGATGCGGTCGCCGCTGCCGAGGACGCCCCGCCGTTCTCGCGGGATGCCCTGCAGCGGCTCATGTGGCAGGAAGCCGGCGCGCTCCGCACCCGCGCCGGGCTGGAGCATGCGGCGTCCGTGCTCGCCGCGTGGGGTGCACGTGCGCTCCCCCGCACCGACGTGCGCGAGCACGAGGACGCCAATCTGCTGCAGGTCGCCGGGCTCGTCGTCGCCGGCGCCCGCGCGCGCACCGCATCCCTCGGCGCTCACCACCTCACCGACGAGGATGCCGCCGGCGTTCCGTCCGAGCGCGAACTGGTGGTCGCATGCTGACCCGCGCCGTGCTCGACCGCGTCGTGCAGGCCGCCCTCGACGAGGACGCCCCCTGGGGCGACGTCACGTGCGAGGCGCTGATCCCGGCCGACGCCGTCGCCACAGCCCTGCTGGTCGCGCGGGAGCCCGGGGTGTTCTCCGGCGCCCCCGTGTTCGCGGCCGCGTTCCGCCTCACCGACCCGCGGATCGAGGTCACCCAGACCGTCCCGGACGGCGCACCCTTCGCCGCAGGCGACGTGCTCGCCACGGTCCACGGCCCCGCCCGCGGCGTGCTCACGGCCGAGCGCATCGCGCTGAACTTCACGCAGCGCATGTGCGGCATCGCGACGCTCACCGCCGCCTACGTCGCCGAGACGGCACACACCGCCGCCCGCATCGCCGACACGCGCAAGACCACCCCGGGGCTGCGCGCGTTCGAGCGTCAGGCCGTGCGCGACGGCGGCGGGCACAACCACCGGCGAACCCTCTCCGACGCCGTCATGGCGAAGGACAACCATCTCGCCGTGCTCACCCGGCGCGGGATGTCGGTCACCGACGCCCTGCGGCAGGCGGTCGCCCAGGTACCCCACACCACGCACGTCGAGGTGGAGGTGGACCGGCCCGACCAGATCGAGCCCGTCCTGGCGGCCGGCATCGGCACGATCATGCTCGACAACTTCGCGCTCGACGACCTTCGGGCCGGAGTCGTCCAGGTCGGCGGACGCGCGGTCGTCGAGGCATCCGGCGGCGTGAGCCTGCAGACGGTGCGGGCGATCGCCGAGACCGGCGTCGACGTGATCTCGGTCGGTGCGCTCACCCACTCGGCGCGCGCGCTCGACCTGGGGCTCGACATCCGCATCGACGAAGACGACTGATCCCATGCCCTTGCGTTACCTCGACCACGCCGCCACCGGACCGGTGCGGCCGGAGGTCGTCGCCGCCATGGCACCGTACCTGACGGAGCGGTTCGGCAATCCGTCGAGCCACCACACCGTCGGCGAGCGGGCGTCCGCGGCGCTCGAGGACGCCCGCGCACGGATCGCCGCCGTCGCGGGCGTGCGGCGCGGCGACGTGGTGTTCACCTCGGGCGGCACGGAGGCGGACAACCTCGCCGTGAAGGGCCTCGCGCTGGGCGCGATGCTGCGCCGCGGCGCGCGGCACGTGGTGACCTCGGCGATCGAGCACGAGGCCGTCCTGGCCTCATCCGATCATCTCGCGCGCCTGCACGGGTTCGACGTCACGGTGCTGCCGGTGGATGCCGCAGGGCTCGTCGATCCGGAGCAGTTGGCGGCAGCGCTGCGCGACGATACCGCGGTGGCGTCCATCGGGTACGCCAACAACGAGATCGGCACGGTGCAGGACGTTTCCGACCTGGCCGCGGTGTGCCGGGCGCACGGCGTCCCGTTCCACACCGACGCGGTGCAGGCGGCCGGGTGGCTGCCCCTTTCCGGCACCGGCGCCGACGCCCTCTCGATCGCAGGGCACAAGGTCGGCGCACCCCAGGGCACCGGTGCACTCATCGTGCGCGGCCGGCTGCCGCTCGAACCGGTGCTGCACGGCGGCGGCCAGGAGCGCGGGCGGCGCAGCGGCACGCAGGACGTCGCCGGAGCCGTGGCGCTCGCCACTGCTCTGGAGCTCGCCGAGACCGAGCGGGCCGAAGACGCCGCGGCCGTCGCCGCCGTGCGCGACGCCTTCGTGGCCCGGGTGCTGCAGCAGGTTCCCGGCGCCCGGCTCACGGGGCATCCGACGCGGCGCCTGGCCGGCAGCGCCTCGTTCACCTTCGCAGGGACGAGCGGCGAGGCCATCCTGCTCGAGCTGGAGCGCCGCGGCGTCGTGACCTCGAGCGGGTCCGCGTGCGCCGCGGGCAGCGACGAGCCGTCGCACGTGCTGCTGGCGCTCGGCATCGCGCCGGAGGTGGCCCAGACCGCCGTCCGCTTCACGTTCCCGCACGGCCTGCGCGAAGCGCTCGACGACGTCGCCGCACAGGTTGCGGCCTCCGTCCTGGCCGTACAATCCAGCAGGTGACCATTCCCGCCGCCGTCACCGTCATCGTTCCCGGGTTCGACGTCGCGCCCTACGTTCCCGAGGCGCTCGAGTCGCTGCGCGCGCAGACCCGCACGGACTGGCGTGCCGTGCTCGTGGACGACGCGTCCACGGATGCCACCGGCGTGCTCTTCGACGCCGCTGCGGACGGCGACCCGCGGTTCGAGGTGGTGCACCATCCCTCGCGGCGCGGGCTCGCCGCCGCGCGCAACACCGGCCTCGATCGCGTCGTCACCCCGTTCGTCGGGTTCCTCGACGCCGACGACCGGATGCGGCCGGGGGCGCTGGAACGGCTGGTCGGCACTCTGGAGCGCACCGGGAGCGATGCCGTGGCCGGCGCCTACGTGCGGCTGCGCCCGACCGCGGACGGCGCGTATGCCGCCGGCGACGTGCAGCCGTGGGTGGCCGCGGCGACGCATCCGGAGCGCACGCGCACCACCCTCACCGCCCATCCGGACGCCTCGGGCAACATCGTCGCCTGGTCGAAGGTGAGCCGCACCGACCTGTGGCGGCGCACCGGGCTGCGCTTCCCGGACGGGAGGCTGTACGAGGACCAGACGGTCGCCCAGCACCTCTATACGCGCGCGAGCGCGTTCGACGTGATCCCTGATGTGGTCGTGGAGTGGCGGGAGCGCGCGGACGGCAGCTCCATCACGCAGGGCAAGGACACTCTGCCGGTGCTGCGCGAGTACCTGGCCGCGCTCCAGGACGGCATCGCGGTGCTGCAGGCCGCCGGAATGGCCGACGCCGTGACCTCCCGCGTACGCCTCATCCGCGCGATGGACCTGCCGCCGCTGGCCGCCATCGCGCGGGCGCACCCCGACCCCGCCTACACGGCCGAGCTCGACCGCTTCACGGACCTGCTCACGCGAATCCGGCCATCAGATTGACGACGCTCGCCAGGATCACCGCGCCGAACAGGTAGCCCAGCAGCGACTGCGCGATCACCACGCGGCGCACGTCGTTGCGGGTGAGGTTCGTGTCCGCGATCTGATAGGCGAGCCCGACGCCGAACGACACGTACGCGAAGTCCGTGTACATCGGGTCCTCGTCCTGATTGAACTGGATGCCGCCGACCGGCTCGGTGTAGTAGACGTGCGCCAGGCGCAGCATGTAGTCCGTCTGGATCAGCGCCCAGGATGCCGCGACGCTGCCGAGCGCGATGAGGGCCAGCACGAGCGATTCGACGACGGGCTCGTTCTTCGTCTGGATGAGCACCACCGCGACGGCGGCGAGGCTCGCGATGCTGCCGATCGTCGCGATCACGCGGGCCGTGCGCCGACCCGGGTCCTCCGCCGTCGCGTGCGCACGCGTCTGGGCCGCGTCCATCCCCCAGACCAGCACGAGCACCCACGTGACGTTGACCGTCGCGAGCACGCCCCAGGCCGCGACGAGGCCCGCCGCGATGCCGAGCGCGAAGGCGACCACAACCCCGCCCGCGGCCCCCGCGACGAGGGAGAGGAGGAACCTCACGCGCACCCGATGGTGCATCGGCGAGACGCGGGACGACGCTTCCGAGGGCATATCCGAATCGTGTCACGGGATCGCGGAATGGGATGTCGGAACCCGCTGTTATGTTTCGACGTGCCGCATCGCGCGGCATCCGCCCGCTTGCAGAGGAGACGACCGTGGCCGCCGCCGCTGACACCGCACTGAATCCCGAGACCGGCCCCGCGCGCACGCGCCGAGCCGGAATCGCGCTGCCGGCGCGCGAGGGGCGCGTGATCTGGCTGCTGCTCGCGGCCGCGTTCGTCGCGATCCTCAACGAGACGACGATGGGCGTGGCGATCCCGCACCTCATCACGGATCTGTCCATCAGCGCCCTGCAGGCGCAGTGGCTCACGACCGGCTTCATGCTGACCATGGCCGTCGTCATCCCGGTCACGGGATTCCTGCTGCAGCGGTTCACCACCCGCTCCGCGTTCGTCGCGGCGATGAGCCTGTTCTCCACGGGCACCCTCATCGCACTGCTGTCGCCCGGGTTCGGGATGCTCGTGGTCGCGCGCGTCGTGCAGGCGTCGGGCACCGCGATCATGATGCCGCTGCTGATGACCACCCTCATGACCGTCGTCCCTGCCGCGCAGCGCGGACGGATGATGGGCCGCGTGAGCATCGTCATCTCGCTCGCCCCGGCCATCGGCCCGACGCTGTCCGGGTTGCTGCTGGACCACCTCAGCTGGCGCTGGATCTTCGGAATCGTGCTGCCGATCGCACTTGTGGCGCTCGCGGTCGGCGCCCGCTGGGTGCACAACCTCGGCGAGCCGACCCACGCGCCCATCGACGTGCTCTCGGTCGTCCTGTCGGCCCTCGGCTTCGGCGGACTGGTGTTCGGTCTCAGCGAGATCGGCGAGGTGGCGCGCGCCGCCGCCGCGGGCGACCTCGCCGTCGTGACGCTGGCGGTCTCGCTCTGCGTCGGGGTGGTCTCCCTCGGCCTGTTCGGCTGGCGGCAGATCCTGCTGCAGCGCCGCGACGACGCGCTGCTGGATCTGCGCGTGTTCCGGTCCGTGAACTTCTCCCTGTCGATCGCGCAGATGGGGCTGATGTCGGTCGCGTTCTTCGGCGCCCTCACCGTGCTGCCGCTCTACCTGCAGAGCGTGCTCCTCGCGGACGCCACCCAGACGGGTCTCGTGCTCCTCCCGGGTTCGCTGGCGATGGGCCTCGCGGGCCCGGTAATCGGGCGCATCTACGACCGGCGCGGCACCCGCGTCCTGCTGGTGCCCGGCGCGATCGTCACGAGCGCGATGCTGTGGGTGTTCACCACGGTGGGCGCCACCACGAGCGTCTGGTTCATCGCGATCGTGCAGACCGTGCTGGCTCTGGGCCTCGCCCTGTCCTTCACGCCGCTGTTCACCGCTTCGCTGGCATCCCTGCAGCCCCGGTTCTACTCGTACGGAAGCGCCGTGCTCGGCACGGTGCAGCAGGTCGCGGGCGCCGCCGGCATCGCGCTCATGATCACCGTGTTCTCGGCCGTGTCGGCCTCGGCCGGCGGCACCGCGGCCGAAGCCGGCGCAGCCGGAGCGCGGGCGGCCTTCCTCATCGCGGCGCTCGCGTCACTCCCGCTGATCGTGGGGGCGTTCGTCATCCGCAAGCCGGCCGACGAGGCAGACGCGCCGCCGATGCACTGACGAGCGCGGCCGGCATCGCGCCGGCCCGGCTTTTCGTCGCGCGGTCAGGCCGGGTCGCAGGTGCCGTCGATCGTGCAGGAAGCCCCGTCGCCGATCATCGTGAACGGGCTCTGCAGCGGCCGTACCGGCTGCGGCTCCTCGGCCGTGGGCTCGGAGGACACGGGGCGTTCGGATGCGGACATCCCCCCATGCTACGTCTGCGCAGACCTCGCGGCTCCGGTCCGCCCGCCGTCACGCGAAGAGGGCCGCGATGACCAGCATCGCCGGGATCGCGGCGACGGTCGTCACCAGGACGGTGTCCCGGGCGACCACGACCCCCGTCCGGTACCTGCTCGCGATATTGAACACGTTCTGGGCGGACGGCAGAGCGCCGAGCGCGACCGCGGCGAACAGCGCGTGTCCGTGCAGGCCGAGGGCGAGCGCGAGCGCCCAGCTGACGACGGGCATGAGCACCGACTTGCCGACGGCTGCGGCCAGCACCGGCCGCAGCGCGGCAGGATCGCGCAGGGGCCGTGCGCCGTGCAGCGACATCCCGAACGCCATCAGCACGAGGGGCACCGCGGCCCCGCCCAGCAGCTCGAACGGCTGGAAGACGGCCTCGGGAAGCGTCCACCCCGTGAGCGCGACGACGAGCCCGGCGAACGACGCGAGGATCATCGGGTTGCGCACCGGCTGCAGCAGGATGCTGCGCAGCGACGCGCTGCCGCTGGTCGCGATGTCGAGGGTGACGAGCACCACGGGTGAGAACACGATGAGCTGCAGCAGCAGGATCGGAGCGACGTACGAGGCGTTGCCGAGGACGTAGACGGCGACCGGCAACCCGATGTTGTTCGCGTTGACGTAGCCCGCGCCCATCGCACCCAGCACGGTCTCGGCGACCGTCATCCGGAACAACCAGCGGCTGGCGATCACGAACAGCGCGGCGGTCGCGACGGCCCCCACCGCCGCGATCACGACGCTCCGGGAGAAGACCGCGTGCACGTCGGCGTGGGCGAGCACGGTGAACAGCAGCGCCGGGTTCGTGATGAAGAACGCCACCCGGTTGAGGACGTTCCCGGCCTGCGGGCCGCCGATCTGCAGGCGCCCGGCGACGTATCCGACGCCGATGACGAACGCGATGATCCCGAACCCGATCAGCACGCCCACCACGGACCCAGCCTACGAGGGCGGCCGCGCGCGTCACTCCCGCAGCTCGCCTTCCACGTAGAACCAGCGCCCGTCCTCGCACACGAAGCGCGACCTCTCGTGCAGGACGCCGACGCCGCCGCCGTCGAGCAGGTACGTCGCCCGGAACTCGACCACGCCCGTGCGGTCCCCTGCCCGCCCGTCCAGGGTGTCGAGGATCTGCAGCCCCCGCCAGCGCGGGTTGTCGGCGAGATCGAGCGTGGCAGGTCGGGTCGACGGATGCCACGTCCGCAGCAGCCACGCGGCATCCCCGCGCTGGAATGCTGCGAACCGCGAACGCATCAATTCCTCGGCTGTCGCGGGCTCGCTGTGCATCCCTCCACCCTACGTGCGCCGTCCGCCATCTCTAGGCTGACGCCATGACCGTCAGGATGGACAACGTGGGCATCGTCGTGGACGATCTGGCTGCGACGATCGACTTCTTCCGCGCGCTCGGGCTCGAGCTGGAGGGGCGGGCCCTCGTGGAAGGCGAGTGGGCCGGCCGGGTCACCGGCCTCGGCGACCAGCGCGTCGAGATCGCGATGCTGCGCACGCCGGACGGCCACTCGCGGGTCGAGCTCTCGCGGTTCCTCGAACCCGCCGTCGTCGCCGATCACCGGAACGCGCCGGTGAACGCGCTGGGCTACCTGCGCGTCATGTTCGCCGTCGACGACCTCGACGAGACCCTCAGCCGCCTGCGCGAACTCGGCGCCGAGCTCGTCAGCAGCGAGGTCGTCCGCTACGAGGACGCGTATCGTCTCTGCTACGTGCGCGGGCCCGAGGGGATCCTCGTGGGACTCGCCGAGGAACTCGGTCCGGCCGATTAGTTGTTGAAACGGAACTCCACGACGTCGCCGTCCTGCATGACGTACTCCTTGCCCTCCAGGCGCGCCTTGCCGTGGGCGCGGGCCTCGGCGACCGAGCCGAGCGCGACGAGGTCCTCGAACGAGATGACCTCCGCCTTGATGAAGCCCTTCTCGAAGTCGGTGTGGATGACGCCGGCGGCCTGCGGGGCCTTCCAACCCTTGTGGATCGTCCACGCCCGAGCCTCTTTCGGCCCCGCGGTCAGGTACGTCTGCAGGCCGAGCGTGGCGAAGCCGATGCGCGCGAGCTGGTCGAGGCCGGACTCGTCCTGGCCGGTGGAGGCGAGCAGCTCGGCCGCATCCTCCGGGTCCAGGTCGGTGAGCTCAGACTCGATCTTCGCGTCCAGGAACACGGCCTGGGCCGGGGCGACGAGCGCCGCGAGCTCCGCCTTGCGTGCGGCATCCATCAGCACGGCCTCGTCCACGTTGAACACGAAGATGAACGGCTTCGCCGACAGCAGGCCGAGTTCACGGATGGGCGTGAGGTCGAGACCGGAGGCCGAGAGCAGGATGCCGCGCTCCAAGGCATCCTTCGCGGCGTTCGCCGTCTCGAGCACCAGAGGCTCGGTCTTGCGGCCGCGCACCTCCTTCTCGTAGCGCGCGATCGCCTTCTCGAGGGTCTGCAGGTCCGCGAGCATCAGCTCGGCGTTGATGGTCTCGAGGTCGTTCTTCGGGTCCACCGCGCCGTCGACGTGCACCACGTCGTCGTCCGCGAAGCCGCGCACGACCTGGGCGATGGCGTCCGCCTCGCGGATGTTCGCGAGGAACTGGTTGCCGAGTCCCTCGCCCTCCGACGCCCCGCGCACGATGCCCGCGATGTCCACGAACGACACGGCGGCCGGCACGAGCCGCTCGCTGCCGAACACCTCGGCGAGCCGCTGCAGGCGCTCGTCCGGCAGGTTCACGACCCCGATGTTCGGCTCGATCGTCGCGAACGGGTAGTTCGCGGCGAGCACCTGGTTCTTGGTCAGGGCGTTGAAGAGGGTGGACTTGCCGACATTCGGCAGACCGACGATTCCGATGGTGAGAGCCACGGGGATCCAGTCTACGAGACGGATGCCGCTACGGCCGACGCGTCCGGAACGCCTCCGTGACGTACGGCAGGTCGACGCGGGCGTCGCCGACGGCGCCGATCTCATCGAACAGCACCGACAGCTCGGTCTCGATGCGGGCCCGCTCCTGCGGATCGGCGGTGATGACATAGCTGCGCGAACGCACCATGGCGTACAGGTCCGTCCTCGTCGTCGAGCGCGTCCACGGGAAGGTCCTGCGTTCGAGCGCCGCGAACGGCGCGGCGACGTTCGGTCCGTCGTCGGCGAACATCGCCTCGGCCGAGCTCGGTCGCATGATCGCGGTCATGCGGGCAACCCAGTCGACGCGCTCGTCGCGCAGGTTCCAGATGAGTCCGAGGCCGCCGCCCGAGCGCAGCACCCGGGCCGCCTCGGCGCACGCCGCCACCGGTTCCACCCAGTGCCACGACTGCCCGAACACGAGGCCGTCCAGGGATGCGTCCTCGAGGGGCAGCTGCTCGGCGGTCCCGAGCCGCGTGGGCACGCCGGGCACGGACGCCGCGAGCGTGCGCAGCATCTCGGCGTCGGGTTCCACCGCGACGACGTCGGCGCCGAGGCCGGCCAGCACACGCGTGAGCTTTCCGGTGCCGGCGCCGACGTCGGCCACGCGCGGCCGCTCCCCGAGAGGCTCCAGGAGGAACCGCACCGCGTCGGCCGGGTAGTCGGGGCGTCCGGCTTCGTAAACTGCCGCCGCTCCCCCGAACGATCGGGCCATCTCCTCACGTGTCGCCATGCTCCGACCCTACGTCGTGAGCCCGACGCCTCCTCAGTGCAGGAACAGCAGGAGCGCCGCCACCCCGATGAACAGCGATCCGAACATCGTGTTCAGGATGCGCTGACCTCGGACGGTCCCCGCGAAACGGCCGAACGGCTTCGCGGCGAGGGCGAAGAAGAACCACATCACGACGACGTCCACGACGATCGTCGTCACGATCAGGATGAGATACTGCGGCAGGGCCGGCCGGCTCAGGTCGATGAACTGCGGGACGAACGCGACGAAGAAGACGATCGCCTTCGGGTTGAGGAGGTTCACCCAGAAGCCGCGCCGGATCATCGACAGCGATCTTTCCCTCTCGCGCGGCGCGTCGACGGCGTCGGCGGCGCCCGCGGGACGCGCGAGGATCAGTCGCACGCCGAGGAACACGAGGTAGGCGGCTCCCAGATAGCGGATCACTTCGAACAGGATCGGCGACCGCGCCACCAGCAGCCCGAGGCCCGCGGCGACGATGACCACGTGCACGACGAGCGCCAGCTGCTGGCCGACGACCCCCCAGATCGAGCGGCGCCAGCCTTCGTTGAGGGAGTTCGTCATCGTGTTGACGGCTCCGGCGCCCGGCGTGAAGCTGATCACGACGCAGGCGGTCAGCAGGGAGAGCCACCCGGTCAGGGTCACTCGCTCGATTCTATGAGAGCGCACGGCGGCGCCCGGCGCGCCTGCCGTGTCCAGTACGGGGGGCGGGCGAGGCTGGGGACATGCCCTTGGACTTCACTGCGATCGATTTCGAGACGGCGAACTCCAGCAACGCGTCGGCCTGCGCCGTCGGTCTCGTCCGGGTGCGCTCGGGACGCGTGGTCGCCCGCTCCGGGTGGCTCATCCGTCCGGCCATCGGCCACGACCGCTTCCTGGAGATCAACATCGGCATCCACGGCATCCGCCCCCGGGACGTCGTGCGCGCACCGGGGTGGAGCGACCAGCTCGCGGCCCTCACCGCGTTCGCCGGCGACGACGTGCTCGTCGCCCACAACGCCGGGTTCGACATGGCGGTGCTGCGTTCCTCGTGCGAGGTCGCCGGCGACGAGGTGCCGCCCAACCGGTACCTGTGCAGCGTCAAGGTCTCGCGCAAGACGTACGACATCCCCTCTCACCGGCTCCCGCTCGCGGCGGCCGCGGCGGGTCACCGCGGCTTCGCGCACCACGATGCGACGGAGGATGCCGAAGCCTGCGCCGCGATCGTGATCGACGCCGCCCGCCGCGTCGGCGCCGGCGACATCGACGAGCTCGCCGACGTGCACGGCCTGACGCTCGGGGCGCTCCGCGACGTGAGCCGCCGTACCGCCGTCGCCGCGTAGCGCACCCGGAGTCTCGACGTCGGAGGCCTCTGTCATGCTCTCCCCATGGACGCACTGACGATTCTGCTGCTGGTCATCGGATGCCTCGCCGCGGGTGCCGTCGCGGGCTGGGCTCTCGCACTCGCGCGCATGGCTGAGCGCTCGGCGCG
>DATMTQ010000282.1:0-10785 GCA_035564095.1 Microbacterium sp.
GAGAAGTCCGCGGTGAATCCGAGCCGGTCGCTGCCGAGTTCGTCGTACATCTCCCGGATGCCGAGCACGGTGGGGTCGTTCGGGCCCTGGGGTGCGTGGATCTCGTAGCCGAGACGCTGGTCGTACTGCTCCGCGAGCGGCAGGAGGGAGCGCAGCAGCTCCTTGCCTGCCGAGCGGATCACGACCCGGTTGAACCCGAGCGTGTGCGCGGTCTTGAGCTGCCGGGCGAGGAACTCGTGCTCCTCGTCCGGGGTCATGTCGCGGTCCGTACGGCGCCCCATGTCGAGGTTCGTGCCCACCGCGCTCGGCTCCAGCCCGTACGTGTCGAGCGTGTCGAACCACAGCTTCACGAACGCCCGGTCCACGTCCGGATACGTGCGCAGCAGCTGCGCGATGTTGAACTCCACGCCCGGTCCGATGCCGTTCTCGGCGACGGCCGCGATGAGCGTCTCCGGCGTGTACAGCCCCGCCGCGAACTCGCTCGTCATCGAGTAGAGCGTCGTTCCGAGCCGGATGCCGGTGCCCGCGATCCCGTTGTCTTCCATTGCCATGTCCATTTCCCTCTCAGTCATCCCCAGTCGGAGTCCATCTGCTGCAGCACCTGCTTCACGGTCAGCTGACCGGTGAGGATGCCCTGCACGCCATTGCCGAGGTCGGCGTACACCTTGGCGTCGGACCAGTCGGTCGACGGGAACCCGCGGACCGTGTCCGACGTGATGAGGTCCTTCACCGTGTCGAACTGGGGCAGGAGCGCCGTCGCGGCGGTCGCCGTCACCGGGATCGTCCCGACGGCCTTCGAGTACGCTTCCTGGCCCGCGTCCGAGAGGATGTACTTCAGGAAGCTCTCCACGAGCTTCGGGCTCTTCGTCTTCGCGCTCGCGGCGACGCTCTGGTCGGCGCTGACCGACAGGTAGGTCTTCGTCCCGGCCGGAGCGGCGATGGGCAGGATGACCAGCTGCACATGGCCGCCGGCGGCATCCATGATCTCCTTGGCCGCGTTGCTCGGCGCGAAGAAGCCGAGGATCTTGCCCTGCGACGCCCCGTTGGTGAGGGCGTCGAATCCGGCGCTCGCGGCGCCGTCCTGGAAGCAGCCGGCATCCGACAGCTTCTTGATCTCGGTGAGCGCCTCGACCCAGCCGGGGGTGCCGGCGAAGGACCGCTTGCCCGCGGCCCGCTCGGCGTTCCAGTTGGGGTCCGCCCCGTACACGGTGGAGGTGGCGAGGCCCGTGGCGAGGAAGGCGTTGTTCGCGGCGGCGCCGCCCGCGAGCCCGTAGACGGTCTTGCCCTTCGCCCGGGCGGCTCGGCACTGCGCCATGATCCGGTCGAGGCTCGTCGAGGCGTCGATGCTGACGCCGACGGATGCCGCGAGCTGCTGGTTGTAGATGACGCCGTTCGCGTTGGTGCCCAGCGGCACCCCGTACGCCGCGCCCTGATACGTCCACAGCTGCTTCTGCGATGCGGGCAGCGCGGATGTGATCGCCGGGTCGGTGAGCTTCAGCAGCAGGCTGGCCTTGGCGAACGGGATGATCGAGTACGACTGCCCGCTGCCGCCCTCGGCCTGGAAGGCGTCCGGGGCGTTGCCGCCCTGCACGCGCGTCGCGACGGCGCTCGGGTAGCTCTCGGCCGGGAGGTTCACCGGTGTCACGCGGACACCCGGGTGCTGCTTCGCGAACCCGGTGGCGAGCGACGTGTAGGCGGCCTTGTCCTGGTTGTTCGTCGCGCCGAACGCGAACGAGATGGTCTGCGGTTCGGTGCTGCCCGCGGCGGTGCCGGCGGAGCATCCGGACAGGATGAGGGCGCCGGCGGTGAGCGGGACGGCGAACAGGCCGATCCGCCTCCAGGAAGGACGGTGCTGTGACATGTGGGGCCTTTCAGAACGTCGTCGTCCGCGGACATCGGGTCGTCCGCTGCGCGGCGGGAGGTGCCGCACAGCGGGGACGCTAGCACGAATCCCGACTCCTTCGTAAGTTTTCATTTCTGTGATTTGCTACAGGGGTGAGCGGCAGAGAAGAGGGCTACGCACCCGGGCGCGCCCGGCGCGAGCGCATCATCGAGGCGGCGATCGCCGCCTTCGGCGCATCGGGGTTCGAGAACGCGACGCTCACCGACATCGCGACGGCGTGCGGCGTCTCCCGGCAGGGTCTGCTGCACCACTTCCCCAGCAAGGAGCACCTGCTCACCGCCGTGCTCGAGCGGCGTGACGCCCTCGACCGAGAGCGCTTCACCGCGGCCATCGCCGGCAACCGCACGCCCGCCGAGGCCTTCGTCGAGATCATGGCGGACAACGCGCAGTCGCCCACGGTCATGCGGCTGTACACGGTGCTCTCCGCCGAGGCGACGAACCCCGGCCATGCCGCCCACGAGTACTTCGCCATGCTCTACGAGCAGCTGCGCGCAGAGCTGACCGAGGCGGTCGCCGCCTCGCAGAGCGCCGGGGCGCTGCCGTCCGGCTGGTCCGCGGAGACCTTCGCGACGACGATGCTGGCGCTGAAGGACGGACTCGCTCTGCAGGCGCTGCTGGCTCCGGGCACGATCGACCCGGTCGCCGTGCTGCGCGAGGTGACCGCCGCGCTGCAGCCCGGCGCACCCCCGGCCGCCGAGGCGGTCGAGGGCACGCCGTAACCCGTGCCGACGGGCCTCAGGCGTGCGCGGGCACCGGTGTCCCGGCCTGCTCGGCATCCGCGTCATCCCCGCCGCCGACATCCGTCCACGCGGACCCCGCTGCGGCGCTGTCCTCGACGGCCGCCAGCACCCGCTGCACCGCGAGTCCGTCGGCGAACGACGGATGCGGGTCTGCGCCGTCGTGGATCGCCGAGATGAGATCGACCACCTGATGCGTGAAGCCGTGCTCGTAGCCGAGCATGTGGCCGGCCGGCCACCACGCGGCGACGTACGGATGCACGGGCTCCGTGACGAGGATCGTGGTGAACCCCTGCAGCTCATCGGGAGCGGTGCGGTCGTAGAACTGCAGCTCGTTCAGGCGCTCGAGGTCCCACGCGAGGGCCCCGCGGTCGCCGGACACCTCGATGGTCAGCGCGTTCTTGCGACCGGTGGCGAAGCGGCTCGCCTCGAACGAGGCGAGGGCACCGCCCTCGAGTCGGCCGGTGAACAGGGCGGCGTCGTCCACCGTCACGTCGCCGTAACCGTCGTCGGGGGGAGTGCGCTTCGACAGGCTCAGGGCACGGGGTGCACTCGAGCCGCTGGCTGCCGGCAGGGGGCGACGCTTCACGATCGTCTCCACGGTGCCCGACACGGACCGCACGCGCTGCCCGGTGACGAACCGGGTCATGTCCACGATGTGCGCGCCGATGTCACCGAGCGCTCCCGAGCCCGCATGCTCCTTCTGCAGCCGCCACGCGAGCGGGGCCTGCGGATCGACCAGCCAGTCCTGCCGGTAGCCCGCGCGCACCTGCTGCACCCGGCCGATTCGGCCCTGTGCGATCAGATCGCGCAGCAGCGTGACCGCGGGCACGCGACGGTACGTGAACCCGACCATCGAGCGGATGCCGCGCTCGCGCGCGCGGGCGGCCGCATCCGCCATCGCCTCCGCCTCCGCGACCGTGTTCGCGAGGGGCTTCTCGCACAGCACGTGCTTGCCGGCGTCCAGCGCGGCGATCGCGATCTCGGCGTGCGCATCGCCGGGAGTGACGATGTCGACGATGTCGATGTCGTCCCGCGCGATCACCTCCCGCCAGTCCGTCGCCGCCTCGGCCCAGCCCCAGCGGGCCGCGGCCTGCGTCGTCGCGTCGGCGTTGCGTCCCACGAGCACCGCCATCTCGACGTCGCCCTGGAGGTCGAACACGTGCGGCGCCTGCCGCCAGCCCACCGAATGCGCCGCGCCCATGAAGCCGTGGCCGATCATGGCGACCCGGAGTGGCCTGCCCGGAGCCTGTCGAAGGGTCATGTGGATGCCCCTTCCGTGGTCGGCAGCGGTTTCGTCTCGCTTCGCTCGCTCAACCACCGGGTGAGCTGGGCGCGGGCGGCGGCGGCATCCGTCGTCATGGCGGAGCCGGCATCCTGCGCTGCCGAGCGCTGCACGGCCTGCTCGCCGGCGATGATCTCGAACGGGGACTGCCAGTGGTTCCAGTGCCATCCCTCGTATTCGCTCGAGATCGCGCCGTTGTAGCCGTTCTCCACGAGCAGGCGGACGAGGTCGCGCACCGGCACGGAAGGCTCCTCGCCGTGCTCGTCGATGCCGAAGAACTTGCCGTGCACATGCTTGATCCACGGCATGATCTCGAGCCAGTCGGAAACCCGCGCCGGTCCGAACAGACCGGTGCCGTTGATCCCGAAGTCGATGCCGAGATCGGGGCGACCGTTCTGGGCGCCGAGCGCGATGAACCGGCCGAAGCGCTGGCCGTGCTCGGCCTGATCGGCCGGGGGCCCGGCCTGGAAGAACTCGTCCCACAGCGCGACGACCTTCGCCAGCAGCTCCTCGGAGGCGCCGCGGCGGCGATACGCCTCCACGAGCGACGGCGCGAAGCCGACCGTGGTGGCGCCCCAGTCCATCGTGAAGCCGAGGAACGGCGAGCCGACCTTCTCGTAGCGGTCACGCAGCGCGAGGATGCGCGGGTGCGACGCGTACTGGTCGGCGTGCACTTCGAGTGCCAGCGTCACGCCGTACTTCTCGGCGACCGGGGCGAGGGCCTCCATCGAGTCCGGCTCGATGGAGATCTGCACGCGCGCGATCGGGAAGCCGAGCTTCGCTGCCGCCTCGATCTGCCGGCGCATGTACTCGATGAGCTCGTCCTGGTTCAACAGGCGATCGCGGTGGATGCCGATGTCGGCGTTGATGGCGAGGGACGTCTGCACGAGCCCGGTCTCGGCGACGAGGTCGCGGAACCAGCCCGCGAACGCGTCGTCGATCGCCGGGAACCCGCGGAAGCTGGAGAACCCGATGATCTCGAGCCCCGGGCCGTAGCCGTCGGCGGCGACCTTGCGGATGAGCCCCTCGAGGTCGTATTCGCGGCCGTGGAAGGCGCGCGTGAAGCTGTAGAGCGTGACGCCCTGGATGGGCGTGCCGAGGGTCTGCGGTCCCTGAGCCTGTCGAAGGGTCATGCGGCCACCGCCTTCCGTGCGGTCATGGTCTTGGTGTCATGCTCCTCGATGTGGAGCACCTCGCCGTCGCCGATCACGATGTAGGGGATGTAGAGCTTCAGCTCCACCTCCACCGTGTGCTCGCCGGCATCCGCGTCGACCGGGACGTCACCCGACAGCACCGCGGAATCGAGGGGGAACCACCACCCGTCGGTGTCGTCCGCCATGTCGGCGAACGTGCGCTCCCGGCCGTTCATCCCCCAGCGGAGTGTCTCGGCCGGCGCGGTCACGCCGTCGATCGTGAGGGTGGCGCCGGCGATGCAGGATGCCGGCAGGGCGCGGTACCAGGGGATGCGCACCTCCACCGTGGCGCGCGCGCCGTCGGTGGTGAGCGTGCCCTGTTCGATGATGCGGTCCGGGATCATCGGGAACTCCTTGTCAGGTTCGAGGTGGATGCGGGAGACCGGTCGGTCGCCGCGAGGTCGGCGGCGATGCGGCGGGCGCCGCGGACGGCGAGCGCGACGCTCGTCAGGGTCGGATTGCAGGCGGTGGCGGTGGGGATGACGCCGTTTCCGGCGACGAAGAGCCCGGGGGCATCCCACACCTCGCTGTCCGGGCTGCAGACGCTGCGCCCGTCGTCGGTCTCACCCATGCGGACGCTGCCCTGGTAGTGCAGCGACGCGCCGAGCGGCATGGTGAAGGGATGCTCGTCGAGGGGCTCGCCCACCGCCTTCCCGAGCCGCACGATCTCGGCGCGGGCGCGCTCCAGCACGGCGTGGTCGCGGTCGGTGAGCCGGTAGTGGATCCGCATCGCGGGCATGCCGTAGGAGTCGGTCTCGGCGTCGTCGAAGGCGACCCGATCGTCCCACTGCAGGTCTTTGGCGGTGAACAGCCCGAGCCCGACGATCGAGCCGGGCACCGCCGGGTCGTCCTCGGCGAGGGGCACCGGAGAGGCGTCGAGCTGCATGATCTGCCCGTGCCACGGCTCGGCGTCGGTGAACGGCACCCAGCTGACGCCGGACTGCTCGCTGATCGTGCCCCCGACGACGGCGTGCTCGTCGGACTGCCCGACCGGGCCGTGCGACGCGGCTGCGGGGGCGGCATCCCGGATCCGGGCGGCGAACACCACCTGCGACTGGTCGTTGAGCATGCGGCCGAGGGCTGCGGGCCGGATGCCGGACGCCCACAGCACCTGCGGCGTGCGCAGGGCATCGGCGGCGACCACCACGAAGCGCGCCCGCACGAAGTGGCTGCGCCGGGTGCGGCGATCGCGCACCTCGACGCCCGTTGCGCGGCCGCCCTCGGTGAGCACCCGGGCGACGAGCGAGTCGTCGTAGAGGGCGAAGTTCGGGTTCGCCCGGGTGACGTCGCCGAACACCACGTCCGACCCCGACCACACGAGGCGCCCGTCCTCGCGGCGGTGCACGGCCAGCGGCATCCGCTGCACGCGCCGGTCCGCCGGGCGCCCGTCGTCGACGGCGGCGGCCAGGCGCTCGCGCACGAGTCCGGTGAACGGGGCCCCGTCGAACGCGTCGGTGGTGACGCCGAGCAGGCGATCCGCCTCGTCGAGCAGGTCGTCGAGGTCGGGGAGGAACGCGACGCGCTCGCTGTCGCCGGGGCGCGGGCAGGCACCGGTCCAGTGCGCGCCCATGCCGCCGACGTTGCTGGAGAACGCGGCGACCGGCATGCCGTCCTCACCGGGGAAGGCGTAGCCGTCCGGCAGCAGGTAGGTGCCGGGCCGGGCCAGGCGGCTGCCCGCCTTGACGGCGCCAGGCGAGGCCACGGTCTCCTCCCCCGCTCCGGGCCCCTCGGACCGCTCCTGCGCGCGGGCGCGCTCGGCGGCATCCTCGATGTTCTTCACGTGGGATCCGGGCGGATCCGACACCACCGGCCCGACCTCGAACATGGCGACGGTGGCGTCCGGCGCCTGCTCGGACAGGATCCGGGCGTAGGCGGCGCCGGTCGGGCCGCTGCCGACGATGACGACGTCGACCGATTCGGGGTAGCGAAGGGTCGTCACGCGTTCACCGCCAGCTCGCGGATGAGGGCGACCGAAGCCACCGTCTCCGTGGTCGGGTAGTACTCGAGGCCGATCGGTCCGTCGTAGCCGGAGGCGCGCAGGATGCCGAGGCGCTCGGCCCAGTCCAGGGCTCCGGAGCCGGGCTCGCCGCGGCCCGGGGCGTCGGCCAGCTGCACGTACGCGATGAGGTCTCCGGCGTTCGCGAGTTCGGCGGCCATGTCCTCGCCCTCCACAGCGGAGTGGTAGATGTCGTACAGCACGCCGAAGAACGGGGAGTCGACGCCGCGGGCGACGTAGACGGCCTCGGCGGTGCGATCGAGGAGCGATCCCGGGTGGTCGACGCGGATGTTCACCGGCTCGAGCGCGAGCGTGATGCCCGAGCCGTCGATCTGCGCGATCGCCTTCCGGTAGATCTCGATGAGCTTGTCCAGCTGCACCTGCCGCTTCCAGCCGCCGAAGCCGGTGCCGCTGCCGACGACGATGCGTGGGCAGCCGAGGTCGTGCGCGATGGCGACGCCCTCGTCGAGCTTGCGGTAGAACGCGGAGTGATCCCACGGCGGGATCATGAACTGGGTGCGCGGCTCGGACAGCTGCGCGGTGAGCACGGTGCCGGTCTCTTCGAGGGCGGCCTTCAGCGCGGGCAGGTCCTTGGGCGTCGCGGGGGCGTCGGCGCCGGTGGGGCCCCACATCTCGACGGCGTCGAATCCGGCCGCGGTGGCGGCGCGCACGCGGTCGTGGTAGTCGCCGGCCTCGGTGAAGAGCAGTTCGATATTGGGTGCGAGCTGATACATGCGTTGGCTTCTTTCGGTCCCTGAGCTTGTCGTTCTTTCGGTCCCTGAGCTTGTCGAAGGGTCAGAACATCGGATGGTCGTGGACGGCATGCACGGGGACCTGCTGCAGCACGTCCCAGTGCTCGACGATCCGGCCGTCCTCGAATCGGTAGATGTCCGCGACCGCGGCGTCGGGTGCGCCGGGTCGGGAGGCTTTGACGTGCACCATCGCGAGGTCGCCGTCGACGATGATCCGCTGGATCTCGAAGCGGGCGTCCGGCGATCCGTCGAACTTCGGCGTGAGCGCCTCGACGGCGGCGTCCGGCCCATCGACGATGGTCGGATTGTGCTGGCGGTAGCCCGGCGCCACGAGCAGCGCGAAGGCGTCCGCCACCCGCTTCTGCGTGTAGAAGAGGTCGCAGAAGCGCTCGAACGCGCGTCGGTTGTCGGTCATGCGGCACTCTCCTCGGGGCAGTGGAGCGGGCTGATCGTGACGGGGCCGAGCAGGCCGGTGGGCTCCTGCTGCGCGAACGCGGAGAAGAAGTCCGGCTGCGCCTTCACGAGCGTGTTGGTGACCTCGATCTGCAGCGTGTTGTCCGCGGCGAGCAGGCCCGCCGGGATCTCGAACCGGTAGGGCGGCGCGATGCGGGTGCCGAGATCGACCCCGTTCACGACGACCCGGGCGATCTCGTGCACCGCGCCGAGGTGGAGCACCGACGGCCCGGCGGCGGCATCCGCGTCGATCGATGCCGTGTACCGCACGGTGCCGCTGAACCGCGGCAGCAGCCCCGGGCCGTCGAGCGGCACGAGCTCGTCGAGCGTGCGCCACGGCGTGAACGCGGGATGCTCCTCGGCGGTGGCGGTCTCGACCGTCCAGACGGGGGTCAGCACGGTGCCGGGCCCGGCGGTCGTCGCCGGCAGCACGGGCACATTCCGCCAGGCGTCCGGATCGCCGACGATGAGCACGGCGGCCTCGCCGGGCGCGAGGTCGAGGTGCACGGTCACGTCGCCGCTCGACACCGCGGCGACATCCCGGCACGTGCCGGCGAACGCGTCGAACGCGATCGCGGCGCCGGCACGCGGCACCGTGAGTGGGGTGCACACCCGGTCACGCACGGATTCGTTCACGACCATGACGACGTCGACGGAGCCGAGATCGCGCCGCAGCACACGCAGGTCGGGGGCGGATGCCGCGACCCGCACCGCGCGGGAGGTCAGTGCGGCGACGTTGTCGGCCAGCTCCGCGAGCGGCACCGCACGGAACCGGTCGGCGAGGGCCGCCGGTGCGCCGTCCTGCACGGAGGGCACGCGGTCGACGAACACGACCGGCACGCCGGCATCGTCCAGGCGCAGCAGCTCGTGCGCGATCGATGCGGGAAGGTGGGCGCTGCCCGGCACGATGAGCGCGTCGTAGGTCTCGTCGCCGAGCACGAACGCCGCCCCGTCGATGCGGGCGCCCGGCAGTGCGTCGCCGGGCACGATGTCGGCGTCCAGCTGCGCCTCCATGAGCGCGCGCAGGGGCCGCTCGCACGGCTGCGCCTCGCCCAGCCACTCCGCGTCGGCGTGGTAGAGCACCGCGAACGGGGCCACGTGCACGCCGCCCTGCAGCAGATGGCTGAGGCGGTTCGTGTAGGCGCTCAGCAGGGGCTGGTGCCGGTACTGCGGATTGTGCCCGTGCGCGTAGAAGTGCGGCGGGCAGTCCGGGTCGGGGAACGGCGCCGGTGAGAACGCATGCGGCACGACGTGCGTGACGCCGCGCACCAGCAGGTGGTTGGTCAGCCACGTGAGCAGGCGCAGGCCGGCATACCACCCGTACGCGCCGATCGTCTCGCACATCGACCGTCCGGCCTTGAGCGGATCGAGGTGCGCGGCGGACGAGGCGAGCTTGGCGAGCCCGAAATGGAAGAACTCGCCGTCGGCGGCGCCGGACATGTTCGCGAAGGGACCGCGGGCGAACCCCGGCACCACCTGACCGCCGATGATGTCGACGCCGGCCATGTCCTGCCCGGCCATCGCCCGGAAGTAGTGCCCGGCGCCGGGTCCGAGGCGCGCGTGGGCGCCGTTGTCCTCGATGACGTGCCCGATGTACTCGACGCCGTGCGCGCGGCACCAGTCGCCGAGCTGCCGGCTGAAGCTCTCGGAGTACAGCCGCGACACGACGTCCATATACGCGGAGCGCACCCGCCGCTCGGGCCCGCCGGCCGAAGCCCACAGCAGCGGCAGCAGGGGTGCGGCATCCTGCCCGAGCGCGACCGACAGTGCGGCCGCGACGTCGTCGTTCCACGGCAGCGGGACCGCCTTGCCGAGCGCCGACGCGAAGTCGAACGTGTCGGGGTCGTTGTAGAAGCCGGGCTCGTCGCTGAAGAAGCCCGCGATGGTCGTGCCGAACTCGTGCGGGTAGCGGGCGTGGATGCGCTCGTGGACGCTCTCAACGAGCAGCCGGACGGATGCCGGATTCAGGTAGTCGACGTGGTCGGCGTGCCGCGCGCTGCCGCCGTCGGCGGCGACGGACACGAAGAACACGCGCCACCAGCCGTCCGGCACGTCCCAGTGCACGACTCCGTCGACGATCCGTCCGGTGAGGTCGACCGGCTCCCCCGTCAGCTCGCCGCTGTCCTCGGCGCGCGGGTACGCGGTGACCCGCAGCAGCGTGCCGGGGTCGAGCGCGGCCCCGGGTCCGAAGAACGCGGTGCGGTCGACGAGCAGGGATGCCCCGCACGCCGGGCCCACCACGTCCGTGTGCCGCTCGACGAGGAACCGCCGCCGCAGTCCGGCGGGCGCCTGCGCGACCGCTCCCCCGGCGTGCCCGGTGGGGAACGTGTCGTCGTCGAAGAACCACACCTTCATGCCGCGCCGCCGGGCGATCTCGAGCACCGCGTCGACGTCGCGCCACCAGCCGTCCTCGAGGAATTCGGGGTGCGGCCGGGCTTCGAGGATCACCGCGCCGATGCCGGCATC
>DATMTQ010000283.1:0-4204 GCA_035564095.1 Microbacterium sp.
GGTCTTCGGAGCGCACGGCGACGACGAGCTGGGACCGCCCACTGCCGGTGACCTCTGCGCTGGTGACCCGGACGACGGCGGCACCGCCGAAGTCGTCGAGCAGCACGACCGCGTGGCCGGCCGCATCGA
Source organism: Microbacterium sp. (assembly GCA_035564095.1). Taxonomy (GTDB): domain Bacteria; phylum Actinomycetota; class Actinomycetes; order Actinomycetales; family Microbacteriaceae; genus Microbacterium. The sequence continues at coordinate 130 of DATMTQ010000283.1, forward strand.
TCGCGCCGGCGGGCAGCCTCAGCCCGGGGTCCTCCAGGAACGCGCCGCGGCAGGCGGAGCCGCCGCCGCACGCGATCCGCGCGGCCAGCATCGCCCTGATCTCCGCGGTCGGGCCGGGTGCAGAGGAGGTCGCGGACGCCGACGGGGATGACGACGCGCTTGGGGCGGGTGCGGGCACCCGCGGGGTCACCGGACCAGGCGACGCAACGGCCGTCCGTCTGCTGTCCGCACTCACCGGGTCCTCGTTCGGCCACAGCAGCCCGACCGCGACCACGGCCGCGCCCACAGCCGTCGCCACCACGACCATCCGCCGGCGTGGCCGCCGTCCCCCGCCGGCACCGTGGCGCCGCCGCACATCCCGCCGGCGGGTCTCCCGCCAGGCATCCCACCCGGCCGCCACGACATCGCGCAAGTCGCTGTCGACGAACCGGGCGAGCGGACTCCGGCGCCGCCGGCGGGACTGCGCGAGGATGTCGTCGGCGTGATCCGGAATCGCTCCGATCGCGCGCGCACGGGCGGGCGCCAGATCGGTCGTGGCGAGAGGTTCGGGCGCGCTGCGCGCGAACAGCGCCGCCTCGATCTCGGGAAGCGCGTTGCCGAGCGCCCGCGGATGCGCGAGATCGCCGGTCGGCGCAGAGCCGTCCGCCCTGTCGACGGCGCCGAGACGCGCACGCAGTTCCCCGACGTCGGGCAGCACGTCGCCGAGGGCCACGAGACAGAGATCGGCGGCGAGCACGGCATCCGGACCCTCCGTGTGCACGAAGACGGGCTTGCCGGCATCCGTCAGCCACCACTCGCCGGCAGCGTACGGCCCGTGCGCGAGGACATCGGCCGTTCCGCGCAGCACGCTGACGAGGACGGTGACCGCCTCGCCGGGGCTGAGCGGCACGCCGCGCCCCGCGCGCCGCTGCAGGAATCGGGCGAGGCGCTCCGTGCACAGCGGCAGCACCACGTCGTGACCGTCGGCGCGGCGCACGAGATCCAGCGGGGCCAGCACGTGCCCTTCGGAATCGGCATCCCATCCCGCCCACCCGTCGAGCGTGCGGGCGTCCACCAGGAAGCAGGATGCCTCGTCATCCGTCGCCAGGCACCCCGGCCACGGCGCCTCCGGAGGTTCGAGGTGCCGCACGGTGCGCGGTGCGCCGGCGAGCACCCGCGCGCCGCCGGTGAGGTCGGCGACGGGATCGACGAGGGACGAGGCAGGCGTGTCCATCCCACGAGTGTGCGACGCCGCCTGCGACGCCCGCATCCTCGACCGGAGAGCTGTGGATAACTTCGCCGACCCGATCGAGACCGCGTCGGCGGCCACGTAGAATGGAGCCCATGGCACCCCGCAGCTCCTCCCCCGACAAGGGCCCCGGCTTCTTCTCCCAGATCCGGACGCTCTACACCTTCACGAAGGATGCGTTCGCGTGGCTGCCGTGGATGATCGCGGGGATCGTCGTGCTCGGCATCCTCGTCGGCATCGTCATCGGATTCGCGATCCCGCCTCTCGCCGTGTGGAGCGTCATCCTGTGGGGCATCACCGGCCTGCTGCTCGGCGTGCTCGTCTCCCTCATGGCCACGACGCGCCTGTCGTCGGTGGCGATGTACCGCAAGCTCGACGGGATGCCCGGCGCCACCGGCCACGTGCTCTCCACCTCCCTGGGCCGCAACTGGCAGGCCAGCGACTCGCCGGTCGGCGTCAACCCGAAGACCCGTGAGGCCGTCTACCGCGCCGTCGGCCGCGGGGGCGTCGTGATCGTCGGCGAGGGCGCACGCGGACGTCTCACCCGACTCGTCAACGAGGAGCGCTCCAAGGTGCAGCGCGTGGCGGCGGGCGTGCCCGTGACGGTGCTGTACGTCGGTCACGAGGCCGACGACGTCAAGATCGCCGATCTGTCAAAGACCATCAAGAAGCTGCCGAAGGGCATCGACAAGTCCACCGAGGCGGCCGTCATCAAGCGTCTCGAGTCGGTGTCGCAGTCGCTCGCGTCGCTGCCGATCCCGAAGGGGATCGACCCGATGCGCGCTCGCGCACAGCGACCGCGGTAGCCGCCCGGCGACGACGTCCGGCCGTCGGCCCTCCGCGATCGGTCCGGCTCAGCCGCGCACGAGGACGGTGCCGGCGGCTTTGTCGTGCAGTCCGCGCTGGTCGGCGTCCCAGATCACCGCGGGGATCACCAGCACGAGCAGTGCGGTGCGCACGATCGGGCGCCACAGGCCCACCCAGCCGCCGCGCAGCAGCGCGAGTCGCAGCCCGACCAGGCGATGTCCGGGGCTGCCGCCGAGCGTCGGCAGGAACACGATCTGCACGACGGCGAAGACCTCCAGCGTCACCCACTGGTCGTACCGGAAGAACGCGACGGAGATGAGCACGGCGCAGGCCCAGTCGATCGCGAGGGCGGCCAGACGACGCCCGGGACGGGCGATGCTTCCCCGTCCGGACTCCGGGAATCCGAGTCGCTCACCGGGAAACCTGCTCGTGGCGTCGTGGGTCACCGATCCAGCGTACGTCGTCCGTGTAACATGCCGGAAACACGACAGACACTGCCGGGCAATGCCCCGCCGGTAGCGTCGGGCCATGCCCCGTCGCGGGCAGAGCCGTTCCGCACCCGATCTGGAGACTCCATGTTCAAAGATTCCTCCGAGGTGCTGAAGTTCATCAAGGACGAGGACGTCAAGTTCCTCGACATCCGCTTCACGGACCTCCCTGGTGTGCAGCAGCACTTCAACATCCCCGCCTCGACGGTCGACGAAGAGTTCTTCACCGTGGGGCAGCTGTTCGACGGCTCGTCCATCCGCGGCTTCGCGAACATCCACGAGTCCGACATGCAGCTCATCCCGGATGTCACCACGGCTTACCTCGACCCGTTCCGCGAGGCGAAGACCCTGATCATGGTCTTCGACATCTACAACCCGCGCAACGGCGAGATCTACTCGAAGGACCCGCGCCAGGTGGCGCACAAGGCCGAGAAGTACCTCGCCTCGACCGGCATCGCGGACACCGCGTTCTTCGCCCCCGAGGCCGAGTTCTACATCTTCGACGACGTCCGTTACTCGGTGACCCAGAACGCCAGCTTCTACTCGGTGGACTCCGAAGAGGGCGCCTGGAACACGGGGCGTGAGGAAGAGGGCGGCAACCTCGCCAACAAGACGCCGTACAAGGGCGGCTACTTCCCGGTCTCCCCCGTCGACAAGCAGGCCGACCTGCGCGACGACATCAGCCTGAAGCTGATCGACGCCGGCCTCGTGCTGGAGCGTGCGCACCACGAGGTGGGCACCGGCGGCCAGGCCGAGATCAACTACCGCTTCGACACGATGGTGCACGCGGCCGACGACATCCTGAAGTTCAAGTACATCGTCAAGAACACGGCCGAGCAGTGGGGCAAGACCGCCACGTTCATGCCGAAGCCGCTGTTCGGCGACAACGGCTCGGGCATGCACACGCACCAGTCGCTGTGGCTCGACGGCAAGCCGCTGTTCTACGACGAGAAGGGCTACGGCGGGCTCAGCGACGTCGCGCGCTGGTACATCGGCGGCCTCCTCGCCCACGCCCCGTCGGTGCTCGCGTTCACGAACCCGACGCTGAACAGCTACCACCGCCTCGTCAAGGGCTTCGAAGCACCGGTCAACCTGGTGTACTCGGCCGGCAACCGCTCCGCGGCCATCCGCATCCCTATCACCGGCTCGAACCCCAAGGCGAAGCGCATCGAGTTCCGCGCGCCGGATGCCTCGGGCAACCCGTACCTCGCGTTCGCCGCCCAGCTGATGGCGGGCATCGACGGCATCAAGAACCGCATCGAGCCGCACGAGCCGGTGGACAAGGACCTCTACGAGCTGCCGCCCGAGGAGGCCAAGAGCATCCCCCAGGTGCCGAACTCCCTGCAGGACTCGCTCGACGCGCTCGCCGCCGACCACGCCTTCCTCCTCGAGGGCAACGTGTTCACGCAGGAGCTCATCGACACCTGGATCGACTACAAGATCACGAACGAGATCCAGCCGCTGGCCCAGCGCCCGCACCCGTTCGAGTACGAGCTGTACTTCGGCGTCTGACCCGTCGCCGTGAGAGCGCCCTCCGAGCCCCCGCTCGGAG
>DATMTQ010000284.1:0-7213 GCA_035564095.1 Microbacterium sp.
GTCCGAGGGCGGGGAGATCAGCGTCGCGATCAAGCGCGACCCCGGCGGGCGGTTCTCGACGTGGGCGCAGACCGAGCTGCATCCCGGCGTCCCGGTCGACGTCATGAGCCCGCAGGGCACGTTCACGACGCGCCTGGCCGAACTCGACGGCAAGCACGTCGCCGGCATCGCGGCAGGCTCGGGCATCACCCCGCTCATGGCGGTGGCGACCTCCGTGCTGGAGAACTCGGCGACGTCGCTGTTCACGCTCGTCTACACGAACCGCTCGCAGACCGACGTCATGTTCGCCGACGACCTCGCCGACCTCAAGGACCGCTTCCCGACGCGGCTCACCCTGCACCACGTGCTCTCGCGCGAGCAGCGCGCCGCCCCCGTGCTGTCGGGTCGCATCGACGAGCCGAAGCTGCGCACGATCCTGCAGCGGCTGCTGCCGCCGGAGACCGTGGACGAGTGGTTCCTGTGCGGGCCGATCGAACTCGTGCAGATGTGCCGCGACGTGCTCGAGGACTCCGGCGTCGACCGCGCCCACGTGCGCTTCGAGCTGTTCACGACGGGGGAGGAGCACGAGGAGCCGGCCCGCCTGATCGAGGTGCGCGCCGACGAGCCCACCTACGCGTTCGACTTCACGCTGGACGGTCAGAGCTCCCACGTCGACAGCCCCCTCGTCGCCCGCGAATCGCTGCTGTCCGCGGCGCTGCGAGTGCGGCCGGATGCCCCGTACTCCTGCTCCGGCGGGGTGTGCGGCACGTGCCGCGCCCGGCTGCTGCAGGGGTCGGTCACGATGACCGAGAACTATGCGCTGGAACCCGACGAGATCGAGCGCGGATACGTGCTCACCTGCCAGTCGCACCCCACGACGGACCACGTCGTGGTGGACTATGACACCTGAGCAGTCACGCCACGGGAGGTCCGCATGATCGAGCTCGACATCCGTCCGCTGACCGAGAGTGCAGGCAGCGGGGCCCAGATCGCCACGGTGACCCTCGACGCCCCTGACAAGCTGAACGCCCTCGACCTGGAGGGTCTCGAGGAGCTCCGCGCCGCGTACGGATTCGCCGCGGCGGCGGGCGTGCGCGCCCTGGTGCTGCGCGGAGAGGGCCGGGCGTTCTGCGCGGGCCGCGACATCGCCGGGGTGGATGCCGCCACCGACGACATCCCCGGCTACCTCGACGATGCCCTGACCCCGCTGCTGCGGGAGATGTCCGAGTTCCCCGCCCCGACCTTCGCCGCCGCGCGCGGGGCCTGCCTCGGCGTCGGGCTGGGCCTGCTCATCGCGACGGACGTGGTGTACGTCGCCGACACCGCGCGCATCGGCTCTCCGTTCGCGGCGCTCGGTGCGGCGCTGGACTCGGGCGGTCACGCGCTGCTGTACGAGCGGCTCGGCGCGCACCGCGCCCTCGATCTGATCTACACGGGCCGGCTGCTGACGGGGACCGAGGCCGTGGCATCCGGACTCTTCTCGCAGGTGTTCCCCGAGGATGACGTGGACGAGGCGGCGGTCCGCGCGGCCGAGACCGCAGCGACCGGCGCGACGCAGGCGTTCCTCGAGTCCAAGCGGCTGATCCAGAGCCTGCGCGACGAGAGGCTGGGGCTGTGGGACGCCATGGCCCGCGAGAACCGCGCCCAGGTCGCGCTGCAGGCGACCGCCGACTACCGCGAGGGCTTCGCCGCCTTCGCTGAGAAGCGTCCCCCGGTGTTCACCGGCCACTGAGCGAGCCCGCATCCCGGTTCGCTGACAGCGCACGCACCTTCCTTCCCCACCCCTCAAGGTGGGCGTAGCGTTGCTTGACGCGCAGCAACCATCGGGTCGCACCCGAGCCGGCACGCGCAGGAAGGAAGCCAATGCTCGGCAAGCTCCTCGTCCGCTACCTGAAGCCCGCCTGGCCGCTGATGATCGGCGTGCTGGTGTTCCAGGTCGCGCAGTCCCTGGCGTCCCTGTGGCTGCCGACACTCAACGCCGACATCATCGACGACGGCGTCATCAAGGGCGACATCGACTTCATCTGGCGCACCGGCGGCGTCATGCTGACGGTGAGCCTCGCCCAGATCGTCTGCTCGGTCATCGCGGTCTACTTCGGCTCCCGCCTGGCCATGGGCATGGGCCGCGATCTGCGCCGGGCCCTCTTCCGCCGCGTGGTGTCGTTCTCGCAGCGTGAGGTGGGGACGTTCGGCGCCCCGTCTCTGATCACCCGCAACACCAACGACGTGCAGCAGGTGCAGATGCTCGTGCAGATGTCCGCGACCCTGATGGTGTCGGCGCCCATCCTCGCGATCGGCGGCGTGATCTTCGCGATCCGGCAGGACGTCGGGCTGTCGTGGCTCATGCTCGTCTCGGTGCCGGTGCTGCTGATCATCGTGTCGCTCATCGTCGTGCGGATGGTGCCCGCCTTCCGGTCGATGCAGCGCAAGATCGACCGCGAGAACCAGATCATGCGCGAGCAGCTGACCGGCATCCGCGTGGTGCGGGCGTTCGTGCGCGAACGCGAGGAGCGCGCGCGGTTCACGCAGGCGTCCGCCGACGTGCGGGACACGGGGCTCCGGGCCGGGAACCTGATGGCGATGATGTTCCCGGCGGTCATGCTGGTGCTGAACGTGTCGTCGGTCGCGGTCATCTGGTTCGGGTCGTTCCAGGTGCAGGACGGCGACGCGCAGATCGGCACGCTGTTCGCGTTCCTCACCTACCTGATGCAGATCCTCATGGGTGTGATGATGGCGACCTTCATGTTCGTGATGATCCCGCGCGCCGCGGTGTGCGCAGGCCGCATCGGCGAGGTGCTCGAGACGGCGCCGTCGGTGGCGGTCCCCGCCGAGCCGACGGATGCCCCGGCCCCGGTCGGGCGCATCGTGTTCGACCACGTCGGGTTCACCTACCCGGGGGCGGATGCCGCCGTGCTGCACGACGTCTCGTTCACCGTCGAGCCCGGTACGACGACGGCCGTCATCGGCTCGACCGGTTCCGGCAAGACCACCCTCGTCGGACTCCTCCCGAGGCTGTTCGACGTGACCGCCGGGTCGGTGACGATCGACGGCGTGGATGTGCGCGAGTACGACCCCGATGAGCTGTGGGCCCGCATCGGGCTCGTGCCTCAGCGCGCATTCCTGTTCTCCGGCACCGTGGCATCCAACCTGCGCTACGGCGATGTGCAGGCCACCGATGCCGACCTCTGGCGGGCCCTGGACATCGCGCAGGGCCGTGATTTCGTGGAGGCGATGCCCGAGCAGCTCGAGGCACCCATCTCCCAAGGCGGCACCAACGTCTCGGGGGGGCAGCGGCAGCGGCTCGCCATCGCCCGGGCGGTGGTGCGCAACCCCGAGGTCTACATCTTCGACGACTCGTTCTCGGCGCTCGATCTGCGCACCGACGCGTCGCTGAGACGCGCTCTCGATACGCGCCTGCCGGACGCCACGCGGCTCGTGGTCGCGCAGCGGGTGTCGACGATCCAGCACGCCGACCAGATCATCGTGCTCGACCACGGCCGCGTCGTCGGCCTCGGCACCCACGACGAGCTCGCCGAGTCCAACGAGACGTACCGCGAGATCGTGGAATCCCAGCTCTCGGTGGAGGCGGCATGAGCGGCGGAGGCGGCGGAGGCGGTCGCGGTCCCTTCGGCCGCGGGATGGGCGTCCCGGTTCAGAAGGCGCAGAACTTCGGGCCGAGCGCACGGCGGCTGCTCGGCACCCTGCGGCCGGACAAGTGGCTGCTCGTGGTGGTCGTCTTCTTCAGCGTGCTGAGCGTCGGCATGAACGTCCTCGGGCCGAAGCTGCTCGGCGCCGCCACGAACGTCGTCGTGGACGGCTTCGCGTCGCTGCAGTTCGCGCATCTGCCCGCCGGCACGACGCAGCAGCAGATCATCGCGCAGATGAAGCAGGCCGGTCAGACGCAACTGGCGCAGATGCTCCAGTCCACGCACTTCGTGCCGGGAGCCGGCATCGACTTCGGCGAGCTCGCCGTCATCCTGACCACGGTGCTCGCCCTGTACATCACGGCGAGCATCTTCTCGTGGCTGCAGGCGCGCATCCTGAACGGGATCGTGCAGCGCGCCATGCATCGCCTCCGGATCAGCGTGGAGGACAAGATCCACCGGCTGCCGCTGTCGTACTTCGACGGGATGCAGCGCGGAGAGCTGCTCAGCCGCGTCACCAACGACGTCGACAACATCGGAACGTCGATGCAGCAGTCGCTGTCGCAGGTGGTGGTGTCGCTGCTGACGGTGGTCGGCGTGCTGGTGATGATGTTCGTCATTTCGCCGCTGCTGGCGGTCATCGCCCTCGTCACCATTCCGCTGACGCTCGTGGTGACGATGCTCGTGGCCAAGCGATCGCAGAAGCTGTTCGTCGCGCAGTGGGCCGCCACCGGCAAGCTCAACGCGCGGGTGGAGGAGACCTACTCGGGCCATGCGATCGTGAAGGTGTTCGGTCACCAGCACGAGGTGGAGGCCCAGTTCGACGTCGAGAACGACGCCGTCTACCGTGCGAGCTTCGGCGCCCAGTTCGTGTCTGGCCTGATCATGCCGATCATGATGTTCATCGGCAACCTCGTGTACGTCGCCATCGCGGTCGCGGGCGGAGTCATGGTCGCGACCGGCGCGATCTCGATCGGCGACGTGCAGGCGTTCATCCAGTACTCCCGGCAGTTCACGCAGCCGCTCAGTCAGCTGGGCTCGATGGCGAACCTGCTGCAGTCCGGCGTGGCCAGCGCCGAGCGCGTGTTCGAGCTGCTGGACGCCCCCGAGCAGGATGCCGACCCGCATCCGGCCGCAACCGTGCCGGACGAGGCATCCACCCTCGTCTTCGACGACGTGTCGTTCCGATACACCCCCGACCAGCCGCTCATCCACGGGCTGAGCCTTGCGGCCGAGCCCGGCAGCACCATCGCGATCGTGGGGCCGACGGGAGCCGGCAAGACGACGCTGGTGAACCTCATCATGCGGTTCTACGACGTCGGCTCCGGCACCATCACCCTGGACGGCGTCGACACGCAGGCGATGTCGCGCACCGACCTGCGCGCGCGCACCGGCATGGTGCTGCAGGACACGTGGCTGTTCGCCGGCACCATCCGCGACAACATCGCGTACGGCGCCCCGGATGCCACGGACGAGCAGATCCACGAGGCGGCGACCGCGGCATACGTGGACCGATTCGTGCACGCCCTGCCGGACGGCTACGACACCGTGCTGGACGACGAGGCGACGAACCTCAGCGTGGGGGAGCGGCAGCTCGTCACGATCGCGCGGGCGTTCCTGTCCGACCCGCGCATCCTGATCCTCGACGAGGCGACGAGCTCGGTGGACACCCGCACCGAGCTGCTCATCCAGCGAGCCATGTCGCGGCTGCGCGCCGACCGCACCTCGTTCGTCATCGCGCACCGGCTCTCCACGATCCGCGACGCGGACCTCATCCTGGTGATGGAGGACGGCGGCATCGTCGAGCAGGGCACGCACGACGAGCTGCTGCTCGCACACGGAGCGTACTGGCGTCTCTACAACGCCCAGTTCGAAGCCGCGATCGACGACGAGGAGGAACCCGACGCCGTCCGCGTCGCCTCCGGCCGATGAGCGGCGGTGGCTCCCGGTCGTCGAGCGAGGACGCGCGAAGCGGGCCGGTGGTTCCCGGTCGTCGAGCGAGGACGCGCGAAGCGCGCCCGAGACGAAACGCGTCGGTGCCCTAGGATGTGAGAACGCCGCGACCAGCCGCGGCACCGGCAAGCGAAGGACTGCGGCGTGCCCGACGTAACCACACGGTTCCACACCGTCGAGCTGCCCGACGGTCCCCTGGAACTGTCGTGGGCGGCCGTCACGGATGTCGGCCGGCGGCGCGAGACCAATCAGGATGCGGTGCTCGCGCAGTATCCGCTGTTCATCATCGCCGACGGCATGGGCGGGCATATCGGCGGCGAGATCGCGAGCTCGCGCACGGTGGCACGCATGCAATCGGTCGCGGGATCCGCGAAGATCACCCCGCGTGACATCGAGAAGGCGATCAAGCTCGCCGTCAAGGACATCGCGTCGCAACCCGGGGCCACGGACGACGGCACCGGCACCACGCTCACCGGCGTGTACCTCGACGTGTCCGGGCTCGTGCCGCATTGGGTGACGCTGAACATCGGCGACTCCCGGGTCTACCTGTTGCGCGACGGGCGGATCGTGCAGATCACCACCGACCACTCCGTCGTGCAGGAGCTCATCGCCGCGGGGCGGCTGTCGCCGGAGGAGGCCGAGAGCCACCCGTACGGCAATGTGATCACCCGGGCGGTCGGTCCGAGCGACCACGTCAAGCCCGACTACGTGCGCCTCGACGTCGTGGAGGGCGACAGGTTCGTGATCTGCTCCGACGGACTCACCAAGGAGCTCACCGACTACGGCATCCAGCACTTCCTCGGCGAGCACCCGGACGCGGGGGCCGCGGTGGAGGCGATGCTCGAGGCCGCGCTGGAGAACGGCGGTCGCGACAACGTCTCGATCATCGTGCTCAATGTCGGCTCGCCCGAGTCGCTCGTCGACGACGAGCCGGCCGAGGAGCAGGCGGACGAGGACGACGCCGACGAGCCGTCCGAGGGTGACGAGCCGGACGCCGACGACGCCGACCGCTCGGCCTGACGGCGCCCGCGCGCCGAGTTATCCACAGCCGCCGCCTGCGGGTGGCGCACCGGATGCCCCGGCTCGTTGACTGGGGTGCATGAGTTCGCCCACCCCGTTCACCCCCGCGCTCTCCGCTCCCCTGACCGGGTCGACCGCGGCCGTCGCCGCGATCCCCGGGGCGCCGGGCCCGGCCCACGTCTCGTCTGCCGAGCTGCACGAGCCGCTGCGGCTCCCCGACGCCGCCGAGCCGCCCCGGCGCGGACCGATGCCGCTGCTGGCCTCCTTGGTGCCCGTCGCGGGATCGGTGGTGCTGTGGCTCGTCACCGGTTCGGTCTTCATGCTGTGGTTCGCGCTGCTCGGGCCGCTCATCGCGGTGGCGACGACGCTCGACGGGCGGCGCGCCGCCAGGCGCGATCGCGCGGGCCGGTAGGCCGAGGCCGATGTCGCGCGCACCCGCGTGGCGGGCGTCATCGAGGAGCGACACGAATGCGAGCGCGACCGGCTGTGGGCGGGGCATCCGGATGTCGCGGCGGCAGTCGGCGCGGATGTGGTCTGGACGAGCACCGCCGACCGGCGGGCCGCTGTCGTGGTCGGCACCGGGCGGGTGCCGAGCGCGCTGCGGGTGTCCGGGGGTG
>DATMTQ010000285.1:0-6722 GCA_035564095.1 Microbacterium sp.
CGCCTCGGCGCGGTCGGGGTCGTCGTGGCCGCTCCGGTCGGCGGGCCGGATGCCGTCAGCCGCGTGATCGGCGCGGACCGCGTCGTGTGCCTCCGCGAGCCGCGCGACTTCCGCGCCGTCGGAGAGCACTACCGGGTCTTCGGTCAGACGACCGACGACGAGGTCGCCGCCTGCCTGGTCGAAGCAGGGGCACGGACATGATGCCGCAGACCGGCGCCCTCGCCGAGATCCGCCGCCTCGCGGTGCCGCTGGACGGCGACGGTGCACTGGGCGGCGTCGTCGACGAGGCGCGCTCGCGCCGGATCGTCGCGATCGGCGAGGCCTCGCACGGAACCGAGGAGTTCTACACGTGGCGTGCCCGTCTGACGCGGCGCCTCATCGAGGAGTCGGATGCCCGGTGGATCGGCGTCGAGGGGGACTGGCCCGACTGCTGGCGCATCGACCGCTGGGTGCGCGGACTGGCGGACGTCGACCTTGACGCGCGCGCCGTGCTCGCCGGCTTCGCGCGCTGGCCGACCTGGATGTGGGCGAACAGCCCCGTGGCCGATTTCCTGGACTGGCTGCGCGGCCACAACCGCAATCGACGCGAGACCGAGCGGGTGGGCTTCTACGGCCTGGACGTGTACTCGCTGTGGGATTCGCTCGCGCGCACGCTGACGTGGCTCGCCGAACGACAGCCCGACGCGCTCCCGGTCGCGATGCGCGCGTGGCGTTGCTTCGCGCCGTTCGACGAGGACCCGCAGCGCTACGCGTGGGGGACCCGCCTCGTGCCGATGTCGTGCGAGGACGACGTCGTCGCGCTGCTGACCGAGGTGCGCAACCGGGCGGTCGCCGACGGTGACGAGGCGTTCGACGCGCTCCAGAACGCCGTCGTCGCCGCGCAGGCCGAGCGCTACTACCGCGCCATGGTGCGCACCGACCGAGGATCGTGGAACATCCGCGACACGCACATGACCGACACCGTGGAACGTCTTGCCGTGCATCTCGGCGGCCGAGGCCAGGGCGTGATCTGGGCGCACAACACGCACGTGGGGGATGCCCGCGCGACCTCGATGCAGGCGTCGGGGCTGGTCAACATCGGGCAGCTGCTGCGCGAACGGCACGGCCCCGACGCGGTGCTGCTCGTGGGGATGGCCTCGTACGTGGGCGAGGTGACGGCCGCGGAGGAATGGGGCGCGGTGGAAGAGCGGATGCCCGTCCCCGCTGCGATGGAGGGGTCTCACGAAGGGCTGCTGCATCGTGCGCTCGACGGTCCCGCCGTGCTGAGCTTCGGGGAGGCGCGCGACGGCGCCTGGCTCGCCCATCCCGCCGGCCATCGCGCGATCGGGGTCGTCTACGACCCGAACCGGGAGGCGGGCAACTACGTTCCCACGGTGATGGGACGCCGCTACGACGCCCTCATCTGGCTCGAGCGGACGCGCGCGCTGACCCCGCTGCACCATGAGGCGGCACCGGAGGAACCCGAGTTCGAAACGGAGCCGACTGGATTCTGAGCGCGGACGGGTCCGTGTGACTTTCGTCCCGAGGCGCGATGACCCGCCACGGAAGGCTGAACACCATGGACAACACCACAGACACCGGTCCGATCCTCGTCGGAGTCGACGGATCGTCCTCCTCGATCGCGGCACTGCGATACGCGGCCCGCGTCGCGGCGGCCTTCCATCGCCCGATCCAGGCCGTGACCACCTGGGACCTGCCTGTCTACGCCGAGGCCGCCACTGTGGTCGGCTGGTCGCCGGAGCAGTGGGCCGAGGAGCTCCTCGATCGTGCGATCGACGAGGCGTTCGGCGCCGCCGTCCCGCAGGGCGTGACCAAGACCATCCGCCCCGGTCCGCCGGCGCGGTCGCTCATCGAGATGAGCTGGCACGCCACCATGCTCGTCCTCGGCAGCCGGGGGCACGGCGGATTCGCCGGACTCCTGCTCGGCTCGGTCAGCATGGCGTGCGCGGAGCACGCGCACTGCCCGGTGCTCATCGTGCACGGCACGGCGGGCGAGGACTCCGCTGCGCACGAGGAGAAGCCATGAAGGTCCTGGTCGTCTACGAGTCCATGTTCGGCAACACCGAGCGCATCGCGCAGGCGATCGCAGAGGGGCTGTCGACCGTCGTCGACGTCACGATCACCGACGTCGCGCGCGCGCCCGCGCACATCCCGGACGACGTCAAGGCGCTCGTCGTCGGCGGACCGACGCACGCGTTCTCGATGTCCCGGCTGACCACCCGGCAGCAGGCGTCCACCACGCACGCGGCGGATGCCGCGGCGGTGGGCCGCGGCATCCGGGAATGGCTGGCCGAGCTGCCGGTGCCCGAGGATCCGCCCGTGTTCGTCGCCTTCGACACCCGGGTCGACATGCCGCTGGTGCCGGGGGCGGCATCCCGCAGCGCGACGCGCTTCGCCCGCAAGCACGGCTTCCGCGTGCTGCAGCCGCGCAGCTTCCTGGTCGAGGGCTACGAGGGCCCCCTCGTCGAGGGGGAGATCGAGCGGGCCCGCAGCTGGGGCGAGGGACTCGGGCGAGTCTTCTCCGGCGAGTGAATCGCACGCCGATGATCACCGTGTTCCTCGTGGACGACCACGAGATCGTCCGCAGGGGTCTGGCCGAGCTGGTGGAGCGCCAGCCCGACTTGACCGTCGTGGGCGAGGCCGGCACGTGCCGCGACGCGGTCGGCCGGATCCGGGCGACCGAGCCCGACGTGGCCGTCCTGGACGTGCAGCTCCCGGACGGCAGTGGCATCGACGTGTGCCGGCAGGTGCGGCAGGAGTTTCCGCAGACCCACTGCCTCATGCTGACGGCCTATGACGACGACGACGCGATCCTCGCAGCCGTGCTGGCGGATGCGTCCGGCTATCTGCTGAAGGCGACCCGCGGTGACGAGATCCTCCGCTCGGTGCGCGCCGTCGCCGCCGGGCGGCGGCTGCTGCACCCGACGGCGGCCCGGGCCGCCACGCAGCTGATGCGGGATGCTCCGCACGAGGACCCACGGTTCGGCTCGCTGCACACCCGGGAGCGTCAGATCCTCGCGCTCATCGCCGACGGCCTCACGAACCGGCAGATCGCGCAGCGACTGGGCCTTGCCGAGAAGACCGTGAAGAACCACGTGTCGTCGCTGCTCGCCAAGCTCGGGTTCGAGCACCGCACGCAGGCGGCGGTCTACGCCGTCGAGCGGGATCGGCCGTCGACTCTGCCGGGCCGGTTCGGCTGACGGTCACGGCCTGCGGCGTTGGAGCATCGACTCTCCGACGTTCGCGTCGAGCCAGCGCACCAGCGGCCGGGCGGTGCGCAGCACGTCCGCGACGCGGGTGCGCACCTGCGCCGTGCGCATCCACGGCTCATCCGCCGGCCAGTGCTTCCACGCGGCGAGGTCCTTGTTGCGCAGCAGGTCTGCGCGGGGGTGGTCCTTCGGGTAGCCGCGCGGCGCCGTCTTGAGCTGGTCGCGCACCATCACGTCGATGTCCGCGTCCTTCAGCCCGGCCAGGATCCCCTCGAGCTCGACGCCGGTGGAATCGTCGGCGATCGCGGCGCGCATGCGCTCGAGCTGGTCGGCGGCCATCATGTGGCATCCGGCCCCGACGCCGAGACCGCGCGCCGAGAACTCGACGTAGCCGTTGCCGAGCATCGCGCTGATCGACGTCTTGTACGGCGACTTGTCGGCGCTGAAGCGGATGTCGCGGTTCGGCCGGAAGATCTTGGCCTCGCCGAACTCGTCGGTGAGGTCCGCGAGGAGCGCCTGCATCGGCGCGAGCACCTCGGCGTCGTACACCGGCTTGTGCCGCGCCCAGTACTCCTTCGAGTTGTCGACCTCGAGTCCGCGATAGAACTCGATCGCCGCGTCGGGCCATCCCGTGAACGCCGTGCCGGTCATCGACGCCTTCTCTCCCGAGCACCCGTGCCGACGTCCGAGGGCACGGGGATGTGCATGGGTCTGTTATCCCACAGCTGTGGGGAGCGAGGAAGCCCCAGGAGATAGACTGGCGCGGATGAGCGAGAAGCCCACCGTCCTGTTCGTCTGCGTCCACAACGCCGGCCGATCCCAGATGGCCGCCGGCTACCTGCAGGAGCTCGCCGGAGGCCGGATCGAGGTGCTTTCGGCCGGATCCGAGCCGAAGGATCAGATCAACCCGGTCGCCGTGGACGCGATGGCGGAGGAGGGCATCGACATCGCCGGGAACACTCCCAAGCTCCTCACCGTTGATGCCGTGCGCGAATCGGACGTCGTGATCACGATGGGCTGCGGAGACGCCTGCCCGGTCTTCCCCGGAAAGCGGTACGAGGACTGGCAGCTCGACGACCCCGCGGGGCAGGATGCCGCGACCGTCCGCCGCATCCGCGACGAGATCCGCGGCCGCGTCGAGACCCTGATCGCCGAGCTGCTTCCCGCGGGGAGCGCGGCCTGAGCTCGCAGCCGCACGTCAGTCCGCGGCGCCGCGGGGGTCTTCGTACTCGGCCGTCTCGGCGTCGAAGGTCATCGGATGCTCCGGATCGGCCTCGACGCGCAGCTCCCCGGTCGCGTCGTGCCGCACCAGCACCGCCGAGCCCTCCACCGGCACCCGCCACGGAGTCGTGCGCATGCGCACCGCGAGCGTCTGCTCGCCGGCGGCATCCCGATACCGCACCATGACGTCCGCGAACTCGGGACTGCCGGTGCTCCAGCTGCTCGGCGCGGGCACGGCGACGATCGTGCCCGGGTAGGCGCGGTCGGGTCGCTGCGCCTGTGCGAGCCCGGCCGCCTCGCGCCGCGCCCGACGGACGGCCGCTACGAGCCCCACGAGACCGACCACCGCGACGACCAGCCCCACGACGGTGGGCTCGACGAGGTACGGCACCGCGGCGGGCCGGATGACGTCGGTGCGGCGACCGGTGACGGCATCCGTGCCGAGCACGCCGAACAGCAGCCAGCCGCCGCCGACGAACAGGCTCGCGCCGACCGTTGCCATGCACGTCCAGACCCCGACGATGCTGCGGCGGAACTCGTCGCCGACCGAGACGCCGAGGGCGAAGATCGCCGCGAGCGAGAGGATCGCTCCGGCGATCTGCGCCACGATCCACCACCAGGCATCGGGCTCGCGCCCGGTCAGCGACAGCAGGTACACGAGGATCGTGGCGGCGCACAGGGCCGTGACCAGCACCGTTCCGACGACGTATCGGACACCGAACCGGCCGGCGCGGTCGCCGGCCGACAGCGTCGCCAGACTGTGGGTCGCGGAGGTCACCACGAAGACGGGCGCGTCGTCTGCCATCTCATCCCTCCCGTGCCGATCGTAGGCATGATCGCGGCATCCGGCACCCCCGACTCAGCCTTCGGCCACCTGCTGCAGCACGTCGATGAAGCCCTGCCAGCCGGCGAGCACGCCCTCGCGCTGCTCCGCGGTGAACCCAGGCGTCGTCTGGGTGAAGCGCATGCGGGTGCCGTTCTGCGTCGCCGTGAGGTCGACCGTGATCGTCGCGCGCCCGTCGGCGTCGGGCTGGTCGGTCATGGTGAGCACGAGCCGGGACACGGGGGAGACCTCGACGAACTCGCCGGTCCACGCGATCGTGTTCCCGTCGGGCAGCACCATGGTCGCCGACCAGGATCGGCCCGCCTCGGCGCGGTAGTCGAGGCTGTCGAGCGGCACCTGCACCTGATCCCCGCCGAACCAGCGGGCGAAGGCCTCGGGGGTGGTCCAGGCGGCGAAGACGTCGGCCGGCGCGGCGGCGAAGTCGCGCTCGATCTCGATGCCGGTGTCCGTGGTGATTCCGGTCATGATTCCTGCTCCTTGTTCTGAGTCGTCGTGAGGTAGGCGTCGAGGGCGGCGAAGCTGTGCTCCCAGAACCGGCGGTAGTCGTCGATCCAAGCGGAGGCCGCCTTCATCGGGGCGGCGTCGAGCAACGCGGGGCGGTATTGCGCGTCGCGTCCGCGGGTGACGAGCCCGGCGTCCTGCAGCACGCGCAGGTGCTTGGACACCGCCGCGAACGTCATGTCGTACGGCTCCGCCAGGTCTCCGACATTGGCCGGCCCCTGGGTGAGCCGCGCGAGGATGCCGCGGCGCGTCGGATCGGCCAGGGCCGCGAACGTGCGGCTGAGCGGATCGAGCGGGGCGGTTCTCATGCTTCCGAGTCTACTCAACCACTTAGTTGAATACAAGAGAGAACGGCTGTCCGACGGGGGAGTAACCCATCAGGCGGCGAGAGCGGCGGCGATCGCGGCGCGTGCGGTCGGATGGGTGAAGACGAAACCCGAGTCCGTCAGCGCCCGAGGCTCGACGCGGGCGTCTGCGAGCAGCAGCGAGTCCGCCGCGTCACGTCCGAGACCGAGCCGCAGCGCCCAGCGCGGTGCCGGGATCAGATAGGGGCGCCGCATCCGCCGCGCGAGCTCCGCGCCGATCTCGCGCGCGGTCGCCGGCTCGGGGCCGGCGAGGTTCACCGGGCCGATGAGACCCCGGTCGATGATGTGCCGGACCGCGCGCACCTCGTCCTCGAGCGAGATCCACGGCCACACCTGGCGGCCGGTTCCGAGCGGGCCGCTCACGCCCCACCGGGTGAGCGTGACGAGGGGCCTCAGCACGCCGTCCCGGTCGAGCAGCGGAGCGGTGCGCAGCAGGGCGACCTGGGCGTGCGGACCCGCCTCTCGCGCCTCCGCCTCCCACGCGGCACTCAGCCGGGCGAGGAAGGTGTCGCCCGCGGAGCTGGCCTCGATGAGGTGCTCGCCGGGGCGGTCGCCGTAGAACCCCACGGCGGACGCCGACAC
>DATMTQ010000286.1:0-19799 GCA_035564095.1 Microbacterium sp.
CCGATCCGCCGAGGTCGCCCGTCGCCGTGCCGGCGGCCACCGTGGCATCGACGGCCGCATCGATCATGCGGGCCGCGCGCACGAGGCGCGCGTCGTCGTGCCGGGTGCCGAGCCATTCCAGCAGCATCGCGCTGGAGAGGATCATCGCGATCGGGTTGGCGATGCCGCGGCCGGCGATGTCCGGAGCCGATCCGTGCGCCGCCTGCGCCATCGCCTGGGTGAGCGAGCTGTTGACGGAGGGCGCGATGCCGAGAGACCCTGCCAACTCGCCGCTCAGATCGGAGAGGATGTCGCCGAACATGTTCTCGGTGACGATGACATCGAAGTCGGGGGCGCGGCGCACCAGGTGCACGGTCATGGCGTCGATGTGGAAGTCGTCGATGCGCACCTCGGGATAGCGGGCGCCGACCTCGCGGCAGACGTCGCGGAACAGGCCGGTGGTGAGCGCGAGCACGTTGGCCTTGTGCACGATCGTGACGTGCTTGCGGCGCTGCATGGCCAGCTCGAATGCGGCGATCGCGATCTTCTCGGTGGCGGCTCGCGTGATGATGCCGTGCGCGATCGCGACGTCGGGGGTGGGCATGAACTCACCGGTGCCGGCGTAGGTGTTGCGGTCGGCGTAGAAGCCCTCCGTGTTCTCGCGGACGATGACGAGATCGGTGCCGGGCACGAGCGCTGGGCTTCCCGGGAACGATCTCGCCGGACGGATGTTGGAGAACAGGCCCGCATGCTTGCGGATCATGCCGCTCGGGTTCAGCCGGGACCGGTGCGGTTCCGGATACGAGACGCTGTCGTGCGGTCCGAGCATCCACGCTTCCAGACCGTCGAGAGCGTCGAGGGTCTGCTGGGGCACCGCGGCGCCGTGGGTGTCGATCGCTGTGCGTCCGAGCGGAAGCTCGACCCAGTGGATGGGCGCGAGCCCGACCGCGCGAGCCGCGGCATCCATGCATGCGACCGCCGCGGGCACGATCTCCGGGCCGATGCCGTCGCCTGCCAGCAGGCCGATTCTGTAGCCGTCCGTGTTCATGCCGCACCCTTCGCGAGCCGCGGGGATCGCATCCCTCTCGCTCCACCGTATGGTTATAACCTCGGGGGCGTCAACTCTCGATAGCAGCACGCAATATCTGGATCTACAGGTGGTCGGGCCGCGCACTGTGTTATAACGAACTCACCTTCCTTCGACTGAGAGGCATGCCTATGTGCGCATCGCCCCCCGCGTACGCCGTCAAGAGCGACCTGGCGTACTCGGTCGTGCGCGGCCGGATCCTGTCCGGCGAATACGCCCCGGGCTCGTCGTTCAATCAGGCGTCCCTCGCCGTCGAGATCGGCATCAGCACCACGCCGCTGCGCGAGGCGCTGCGGCGGCTCAGCTCCGAGGGACTCGTCGACCTCGGCGCGCACCGCGACGCGACGATCACGCGGTTGAGCGTCGAGGAGGCGCGCGACCTGCTGGAACTGCGGCTCGCCCTCGACCCGCTGGCGGCCGGCCTCGCGGCCGAGCGGCGCACCCGCGACGACATCGCGGCGATCCGGGATGCCTCGGTGATCACGGCGCTGCCGGAGCATCCGACGCTCGAGCAGCTCGCCCGGCACCGGCGTTTCCACCAGGCCATCTACCGGGCATCGCACAACGAGGCGCTGATCGCGACGCTGGACTCGCTGTGGGACAAGGCCGACCGCTACCGGGTGGCTGCGCTGCGTCAGGGCCGCGGCGACGACGAACTCGAGCAGAAGAACGCCGAACACCACGAGCTGATGACGTGCGTGCTCGCCGGTGACTCCGCCGGCGCCGCCGACGTGATGCGCCGGCACATCCGGTCGGGTCTGGGCGCGACCGCCGCGCAGCTGCTCAGCGAGGAGGCGCCCGCGTGACGGAGCATCGCCGGATGCCTCAGCGGGATGCAGCGGCTGCGGCCAGCCCCGCTCGTCGTCCGAAGACCATGCCCGCGGCGAGCACGGAGCCGCCCGGGTAGTCGCCGCTGAAGATCACGGATTTCGCGTGCTCACCAGCCGAGCTCGCCGGCATCCTCCTGGAAGGTTCCGGTCGGGCCGTCGAGGCCGATCATCGCCAGCTTCGCGACCACCTGCGCACTCTCGGACGCGGGCCGGCCGGGGTGGCTGCCGGGATCCCCGCCGCCGAGTTCGGTCGCGGTGATCCCCGGCTCCACGGCATTGAACTTCACGTCCGGGTGCGCGCGGGAGTACTGGACGGTGAGCATCGAGACCGCGGCCTTGCTGGCGCCGTAGACGAGTGAGACGAAACGGGATGCCGGCCGGGTCGGCTCGTGGGTGGCCCAGAAAGAGCCGAGCGCGCTCGAGACGTTCACCACGACCGGCGAGCCCGATCGCTTCAGCAGCGGCAGTGCGGCCTCGGTGACCCGCACGATGCCGACGGCGTTCGTGTCGAACACCTCGAGGACGCTGGGCCCGTCGAGCGCCTCGGTCGTTCCGCCGCCGCGCTTTGCGATGCCGGCGTTGTTGACGAGCACGTCGAGCCCCGTGCCGGCCGCGTCGATCGTCGCGATCGCAGCGGCGACGGAGGCATCGTCGGTGACGTCGAGCTGGACGAATCGCGTGCCGAGCTCGTCAGCGGCGGCCTGCCCGCGGGCGGTGTCGCGGGCACCGATCCAGACGGTGTACCCGGCGGCGATGAGGGCGCGGGCGGTCTCCTTGCCGAGGCCCTTGTTCGCCCCGGTGATGAGTGTCGTTGTCATGGGTCCAGCATCCGACCCGCGCGCAGGCCCAGGCAGTCGTCCGGTTTTCGTAGGACTCCCGGTGCCAGGACAACGGCGCCGGGTGCGCGCAGACTGGATGCCGTGGAGCCGTGGGAGTTCGGGAGCGCCGTGCGCCGCTGGCGGGACCGCGTCACGCCGGACGCCGTGGGTCTCGGCTCGGGCGGACGGCGTCGGGCCGTGGGCCTGAGGCGCGAAGAGCTGGCCGCGCTCGCAGGCATCTCGGTCGACTACCTGACCCGGCTCGAGCAGGGCCGCGCGACGGCGCCTTCCGAGCAGGTCGTCGAGTCGCTCGCGCGAGCGCTGCGGCTCTCGGATGCGGAACGGGACTGGCTGTTCGAGCTCGCCGGGCGCAGCGCGCCGGGATCCGGGCTGGTGTCGACGCGGGTGGCGCCGAGCGTACAGCGGCTGCTGGATCGACTGGACGGCATCCCGGTGGTCGTCTACGACGCCGCGTGGAATCTGGTCGTGGCCAATGCTCCCTACGACGCCCTCATGGGGCCGACATCCGAGTTGCGCGGCAATGAGCGAAACGCCGTGTGGCGCAACCTCGTCGGTTCCGGCTCGCGCGCACGGCAGACCGCGCAGGAGCATGCCGAGCAGGTGGAACGCCTGATCGCGGACCTGCGGATGACGGTGGCCCGCTACCCGCACGACGGCCGGCTGCGGCGCCTGGTCGTGGAGCTGCAGGCCGCCGACGGGCGCTTCGCGCAGCTGTGGGAGACCGCGTCCGACACGCCGCCGGCCGAGCAGTCGCGGCACAAGGTCATCGACCACCCGGCCGTCGGCCCGATCACGGTGGACTGCGACACGCTCGTCGTCGCCCAGGACGACCTGCGGATCATGGTCTACACCGCCGAACCGGGGAGTCCGGATGCCGAGCGCCTGCAGCTGGCGATCGTGCTCGGCACCCAGACCCTCACCGCGGAGCGGCGGACGGACGAGCCTCAGCGGGATGCAGCAGCCGCTCTGGCTGCCAGCCCCGCCCGGCGCCCGAAGACCATGCCGGCGGCGAGTCCGGAGCCGCCCGGGTAGTTCCCGCTGAAGAGCCCGCCGAGCATCTCGCCGCACGCGAACAGTCCGGGAATCGGTTCTCCGCCTTCATCCAGCACTGCGCCGTCGGCGTTTGCGCCCACGCCGCCGAACGTGAAGGTGATTCCGCACGTGACGGCGTAGGCGGAGAACGGCGCCTCCACGAGCGCGGCCGACCAGTTGCTCTTCGGCGGCGTCACGTCGGCACGCCGCCCGTCTTTGACGGTGGGGTCGAACGGCTGCGAGACGTCGATCGCGGCGTTGAACTCGTCGACGGTGCGGCGCAGGCCGCCGGGATCGATCCCCGCCGCGCGCGCCAGCTCCTCGAGCGTGTCCGCGGACACGACGCTCACGCCGGGCATGTCGTATTCCTCGGTGCGCAGCATGGGGCGCAGCCGCGCGTCGAAGACCTGCCATGCGACCGATCCGGGCTGTTCCAGGATCGCCTTCCCGTACTTCGCATAGGTGTAGTTGCGGAAGTCCGCGCCCTCGTCGACGAAGCGACGGCCGTCTCGGTTGACGATGATCCCCAGCGGATAGCTCTGCCGGGTGAGGCGATTGGTGAGCTCCCGGTTGCTCTCGTTCGACGGGGCGAAGGCGTCCCATTGAACACTGTGGGCGCTGGACCAGTCACCGCCGCGACGCGCCCCGTGCGCCAGCGCGGCGGTGAGCATGTCCCCCGTGTTGCCGGGGGTGCCGCGCACCTTGGCGTGCGCCCACCCCGGGCCGAGGTGCCGCTCCCGCAGGCTCGGACTGGCCTCGAACCCGCCGGCAGCCAGCACCACGGCGCCGGCTCGGTACTCGTGGCGGTCTCCGCCGGACTCGACGACGACGCCGGTGATCCTGCCGCCCTCTTCGACGAGGTCGACGGCCCTTTGATCGAACCGCAGCTCCTCGCCGAGGTCCGCCGCGATGCGCAGGTGGTCGGCGATGAGGCCGGCCCCGCCGTCGACGTTGCCCAGGTGCAGGCCGCCCCAGAACCGGTACGAGCCGTCGGGTCGCAGGTACGCCTGCCGCTCGAAGAGGAGCCGGTAGCGCACGCCCAGGTCGTGCAGCCAGCCCAGGGCGCCGCGGCTCTCCCGGGTGAGCACCCGCGTCAGCTCGGGGTCGTTGCGGCCTTCCGTCACACGCCGCAGGTCGGCGGCGTACTCGTCCGGCGAGTAGGCCGGGATCTGGGCGCGGTCGATGCGTTCGTCCGGCTCGACCAGCTCGATCACGTCGTCTTTCCCGCCGTGCGCGATCCTCGTCGCGCCCGCCGTGTAGTAGCTGTTCCCCCCGCCGCATTCGGCGGGTTCCCGCTCCAGCACCAGCACCCGCGCACCGGCGAGCCGTGCGGCGTGGGCGGCGCTGAAGCCGGCGTTGCCGGCACCGACGACGATGACGTCCGGTTCCGCACCGCCCCCGTCCGCCCGCATCACGAGGCGCTCCCGGCGGTCGCCGCGACACGCTTCGGATCTTCTCGTCGTTCGCTGAGGTCCTCCAGCGTGACCTTGCCGCTGCGCGGCCCGAAGATCGCGATGGTGACGGCCACGATCAGCCAGCACGCGGCGATGTAGATGAACACCGACTGATACCCCAGCGATCCGAACAGCGCCGCGACGATGAAGGGTCCGACGATGTTCACCAGGCGCCCCATCCCGTACGTGAATCCGCTGCCCGAGTTGCGCACTTCGGTCGGGAACAGCTCGGGGGTATAGGTGTAGAGCAGGGCCGCGAACGTCTGGATCAGCACGTTCACGCAGAATCCGAAGGCCACGATCGCGACCACGTTGAAGGTGATGCCGTAGAGGATGCCGCTCACGGCGGTGGCGATGCACACGATGACCAGTGGCGTCTTGCGCCCGAAGCGGTCGGAGATCGGCCAGGCCAGCAGTGCGCCGGGCACCGCGCCGAGGGAGGTCATCGCCGCGAATCCGATCGAGTGCACGAGATCGAATCCGTGCGCGACCAGAAGGGTCGGGACGAACGCGGTGAACCCGTAGAAGCCGAGCGTCTGGAAGATCCACACGACGGACAGGAACAGGGTGCGCCGGCCGGCGAGACCGCGGAAGAGCACCCGGTATCCGCCTCGACCAGGCCGTGCCGTGGTGAGGGCGACCGTGACAGTTCCGAGCGGGGTCGCGGGCGCCTCCGCCAGCGGGGGCAGGTCTGCGACCGGGCTCTCGAAGCGCTGCAGGGCCCGTTCAGCCTTCTGGTCGTGCCCGTGGCGCAGAAGCCAGCGCGGGCTTTCCGGCATCCGCACGATTCCGGGGATCGCCACGACCGCCAGCGCTCCCACGACGAACACGAACCGCCAGCTCTCGGCGCTGATGGGGATGATGGCGCGCGCGGCGAACGAGATGACCGGGATGCCGAGCAGTCCCACCGCCATGACGGCGGCCTGCATGCGGCCTCGGCGGGCCGCCGGCATCGTCTCCGAGACATAGGTCGTCGCGGCCACGGTCATCGCGGAGAGCCCGACGCCGGTGATGAACCGGACCACCATGAAGCTCCACTGATCCCAGGCGAAGGCGTTGAGCAGCGACCCCGCTGAGAAGGCGATCGTCGAGGTCAGCAGCGCCGTCCTGCGACCGGCGGCGTCCGAGAACCGTCCGCCGAGCGTCGCGCCGAAGAACATGCCGAGGAAGCCTGAGGACGTGACGATCGCGATCGTGGTGACCGTGAACCCGTACGCCTGCTGGAGCGCCGGGGCGACGTAGGCGAACGTGTTGAGGTCGCCGAATTCGAACAGGAACACCACCGCCAGGGTGGCGATGACGAGACGGTGGGTCTTGGCGATGGGCAGCCGGTCGAGCCGGGCCGCCGCCGTGAATTGGGTGAGCATTCCATCCTCCATGATGGTGACGAGAGTTGCGGTTTCGATGTGTTCGTCCGACGAGCGTTCAGCGCATGGCGACGCTCTGGACGTACTGCGGCGCCACCTCGTGGGTGGCGGGCGGCCGGGGGATCTCCAGGCGAGCGGTGGACAGCCGCCGGGCGGACCGGTTCACGCTGACTCCCGAGACCTCCCCGTCGTCGTCGAAGTCGACGGTGACGGGGACGACGCCCGACGGTGTGCCCAGCCGGATCGTTCCGGGGATGCCGGGGGCGAGCTGGGCATACGGGATCGTCCCCGGGGTCAGCGCCGCGACGGCGACCGCCACGGCGGACGTGAGACCGATCGCCGGATGCGGCTGGTGCATCGAGATCATGCGGACGGCGAGGTCGTACGAAGCCGCGGAGACGGGTTCTCCGTCCGTCGTGAAGTAGTCGACGGGCGGCGCAGTCATGCCGACCTTCGGCACGGCATCCTGCGCCTCCTCGATCGTGCGGCTGAGACCGGCCGCGACACTGGAGCGGCGTCGGATGTCGACGAGCGTCTCCAGCACCTCGCCGACGCGGTCGATGCCCTCGTCTCCCCGCAGGCCGAGGGATGCCGCGTCCACCAGACTGCAGATCGCGCCGGCATCCACGATCGTGGCGGGCACCGCCCGGCCGGCGGAGGCGATCACGGTGCGCGGCTGAGCGGTGGGCAGCAGGGATCGCCCCGCCCCGGACAGCGGCGCGGCGAACCGCAGGCGCACCGGCACGCCTCCGGTGCTCACCCCGGGGATGGTCTCGGCGCCCAGGTGCGGGATGCGGCCGTTCGGGGTCGCGACGATCGCGTCCAGCCGGGCCCCGGTGTTGGTGTTGACCATCCGCACCGTGGTCTCGTCGCCGTCCGGCGGGACGAGTCCCTCCTGGACGGCGTACAGGCCCACCGCACTGGCGCAGTTGCCGCAGTTGGATCCCCACTCGACCACCCGGTCGGCGATGCCGACCTGGGCGAATGTGTAGCTCACGTCGATCGCCCCGGTGCCGGCCCGTCGCACGATCATGGCCTTCGACGTCGTCGAGCTCCCGCCGCCGACACCGTCGATCTGGCGCGCGTCGCCCGACCCGAACGCGCCGTTCAAGATCATCTCGACCGGCTCGTCCGTCTCGGCGAGACGGTCGGCGTCGAAGATCCAGCACTTGCTGGTGCCGCCGCGCATCCACACGGCCGGCAGCTCCATCCAGCTCGAATTCATACTCATGATCGTCAGCCAAGCCGACCCGCAGCCTTCGCACCAGCTGAATGATTTATAGGTGGATTAAGCAGACCTTCAAACGCGTGGGATGATCGAGCCATGACCCTCGACGTCAGACGGATGCTCGTGCTCGGCCAGGTCGCGGAATCCGGCTCGCTCACCGGGGCCGCCGAAGCCCTCCATCTCACGGTGTCCGCGGTCTCGCAGCAGGTCGCGCAGCTCGAACGAGAGGCCGGTCAGCCGCTCATCGGCAGAGGTCCGCGCGGGGTGACCCTGACCGAATCCGGTCGCGTCATCGCCGATCACGCCGCCTCGATGAAGATGCTGCTCAATGCGGCCGAGGAGGAGCTGCGGGATCTCGCCGGACTCCGCACGGGGACGCTGCGTCTGGGCACGATCCCCACCGTGACCGAGTCGTTCCTCCCCGACGCGATCTCGGCGTTCCGTGAAGCCCATCCTGACGTGGAGCTCACGGTGCAGAGCGCTCAGATCTCGCAGCTGAGAGGGATGTTCCTCGCCCGTGAGGTCGAGCTCGCCGTGATGTGGGAGCGCGAAGGCGAGCCCCTCGACGCCGACGCGACCCTCCTGACCACCCCGTTGCTGACGGATCCCAGCGTGCTGCTCGTGCCCGCTTCCCATCCGGCGGCATCCGCTCGCGACGCGGCGCTCGGCGACTTCGCCCACGAGCGCTGGATCATCCGCACCTCCGCCCAGGTGCTCGCGGTGCTTCGGGATGCCTGCCGGGCTGCGGGCTTCGAGCCCGTCGTCAGCTTCGAGGCGCGCGGGTACCAGGAGGTGCAGGCGATGGTGGCGATCGGCATGGGCGTCGCGCTCGTGCCGGCGCTCTCGCTCGCCACGCTCCGTCCCGACGTCGTCGCCCTGCGACTGCGCGAGCGGCCGCCGGAGCGCCGCGTCGTGCTGGTGCAGCGCCGCCACGACCGGCTCCCGCCGGCCGCGGTGGAGATGGCGCGGATCCTCAGAAAGGCCGCCCGCACCTACGCGCCGAGCTGATCACGCGCGAGCGGCCGCGGACGTCGCGCGCGCGATCCCGCGGTGCTCGTCCTGCACGCTGCCGTCGATGTCGACGGGCGTCTGCGGCGAGACCGCGCAGTAGTAGTGCTCGAGCCGCCCGTCCCACGTGATCACGGCGGGCTTGTGCGCGTGGCGGGCGTCGATGGCCCCCGGCCGCACGTCGAGCAGCACCTCCCGCGACTTCTCCCATGTGCGCAGGTCGCTGCTGGTCGCATATCCCTCTCGGGCGTGCCCGTCCGCGGCCAGGCCGAAGTAGAACATCACCCAGCGGTCGCCGTCGCGCAGCACGCACGGGTCGGAGGCGAAGCGCTCGTCGAAGTCTCCGGGGCCCCCGACCGTGAGCACCGGCTCGACCGACAGGCGCTCCCACGTGACGAGGTCGCTCGAGACGGCCACGCCCGTCTGCTCGATCCACTCCGGCGGCACCGCGATGGATCCGAACAGGTCGTGGTCCTTGGCGTTGTAGAACACGTAGAACAGGCCGTCGTGCTCGAGCAGCCACGACTTGTAGAGCCCGCCGCGCTCCCAGGCCCCGCCCTGCTCGGGTTCGAGCACGCCGCCGAACTCCTCCCAGTGCCGCAGGTCCCGGCTGCGCGCGAAGCCGATCCGGCCGGGCCCGGTCTCGTAACCCGGCGCGGGATAGGCGTGGAAGGTGCCGTAGTACCAGCCGTCGAAGGTGCGCAGCTCCCCCGGCGACGACAGGTCGTTGTCGCGCACGATCGAGGTGAGGGCGGCGTTGTACCGGCGCAGGTCGCTGTGCGGGTCGCGCGGCAGGACGACCTGGCCGGCGCTCCACCGGTCGCCGTCGCGCCAGCTCAGCGCGGTCTGGTAGCCCGTGCCGTCCCAGCCGACGTACGTCATCCCCTGCCGGCCGCCGACCGAGAAGACGAAGGGGCAGTCCACCGCATGGCTGTCGAACGCGCCGGGCGCGAACGACGGCGCGATCACGAGACTGTCCTCGCGCTGCGGGGTGGCCACCCGCGCCGCCGAGGGCGCGGAGGGGAACGAGGTCGTCGTCATGTCGTCACTTTCCCGTCCCGGCCACGAGGCCGGAGACGTAGTAGCGCTGCAGCAGGATGAACACGACGATGCAGGGCAGCATCGTCACGGTGATCCCCGCCTGGAGACCACCCCAGTCGATGGTGTTCAGCGGCCCGTTCTGGGCGTTCATCAGCGCGATCGGCAGCGTGAAGCTGGAGTTGTCGTTGAGCAGCACGAGGGCCGCCATGAACTCGTTCCACGCGGCGAGGAACGCGAACAGGGCGACGGTCACCACGCCCGGGGCGACCAGCCGCAGCAGCACGCGCGGCAGAGCCGTCACCTTCGTGCAGCCGTCCAGCTCGGCGGCCTCGGTGAGCTCTGCGGGCAGGCTCTCGAAGGAGTTGCGCATCATGTAGATCGCGAACGGCAGCTGGAACGTCGAGTAGATGAGCGCCAGGCCGAACAGGGAGTTCGTGAGGTGGAACCAGACCATCACGGTGAACAGCGACACGAGCAGCGCCGGGTACGGGACGAGCAGCATCCCGATGCTGATGCCGAACAGCACCCGCTTGCCCGGGAACCGGAACCGGGCGAACGCATACCCCGCGAGCACGGCGACCACCGTCGTGATCGCGACCGTCATCAGCGTCACCGCGCTGGAGTTGAGCACGTAGCTCAGCAGGGACGTGCCCGAGCTGTCGAGCTTGGCGAAGCTCTGCAGCGAGAACTGCGACGGCCACCACACCGGCGGCGACGCGTTCGCCTCGGACGACGGCTTGAACGCGCCGATGGTCGTCCAGACGATCGGGAAGGCGAACACCAGCGCGAGCAGGATCGCCCCGCCGATGCGCAACGGGTTGCGGCTGCGGTCGGCGGAGCGCAGCACGCGGCGGCGCTGTGCCCGCGCCGGCGGCAGCGGAGACGAGACGGTCGAGGAGGTCATGCCCGGTCCTTTCCGCGCTGCAGGCGCACCTGTGCGACGGAGATGACCGCCATGATGGCGACCACCACGACGGCGACGGCCGCGGCGTACCCGCGGTCGAGGTTCACGAACGCGGCGTTGTAGAGGTAGTAGACGACCGTGACGGTCGAGTTGTCGGGACCGCCCTTGGTCATCGCGAAGAACTGGTCGAAGGCGAGGAAGGTCGTCGTGACCGTCAGCAGGATCACGAGCGAGAGCGGCTTGGCGATGAGCGGCAGGGTGATGCGCGTGAGCGTCGCCCACGACCGCGCGCCGTCGAGCTTCGCGGCCTCGTACACCTCCTGCGGGATGGAGTCCATGCCGATGAGCAGCACCAGCATCGCGAGCCCCGCCGTCTTCCACACCGTCATGACGACGACGAGCGCGAGGGTCGTGCCGGTGTTCGCGAACCAGTCGGTGCCGGGCGGGACGATGCCGAGGGCCACCGCCATCGCCGGCAGCACTCCGGTGCGCACGTTGCTCATCGACAGCCAGAGCAGGCCCGCGGGCGCGAATCCGATCGTCACCGGCGCGAACAGCAGGGCCCGCACCGCCGTGCGGCCGCCGAAGCGGGGACGCACGAGCAGGGCCATGCCGAGGGATGCCGCGACTCCGAGCACCGAGGTGACGACGGTGTAGCCGACTGTGAACAGCAGCGCCTGCCCGAACTTCGGGTCGCTCAGCACGTGCGCGAAGTTCGCTGCGCCCACGGGCTTCGGCGTTCCGAACGTCGGCCAGTCGAACACCGACATCACGAGCGTCAGGCAGAACGGCACGACGAAGAACAGCAGGATGAGCACCGCGCTCGGCGCCGCGAGCAGCCAGCCGCTGCGGGCCTCCGCCCGTCGCGCCCGCGCCCGACGGGTGCTCGGCGCCGCGGGACGGCGGGGGCGCGACGGCCGGGTCACGGCCGCCGCATCCTCCGTCGCCCGCATGGTGTCGATGCTGTGCTCGCGCGTGACCGCTTCCGTCGCGTGCTGGACGACGCTCACTTCGAGGTGAGCGCGTCCGCCGCGCTCTGAGCGGTCTTGGTCGCTTCGACCGGGTCCTTCCCGTTGAAGACGACCGATTGGAACATCTCGAGCCACGGACCCTGCGGACTGGCGATGACGTCGTTGTAGTGCGTCGAGACGTAGGTCTGACCGTGCTTGATGAGCTCCGCCGGCACGGTGAACTGCGCGCCGAGCGTCGCGGGGATCGCCACGTCGGTGCGCGGCGGGAGCGCCGGGAGCTTCAGGTAGACGTCGGTCGACGTGTGGGCCGAGGTCAGCCACTGGAGGAAGTCCCACGCCTCGTCCGGGTGCTTCGACTGCGTCGTGATGGATGCCACGTCGCCGCCCGAGAAGGTCGCGGTCTGACCCGCGGCGGAACCAGGGATCGGCGCCAGCCCGAACGAGAACTTCGGGTTCTGGCCCAGCGTCGCGGTGTTGACGCCGTTGCCGCCGGAGAAGTTGATGCCGATCTTGCCGCTGGCGAACACCGAGAAGAACCCGTCGCCGGTGTCGGTCTTGGACGACTCCGGGATGTCGCCGTGCCGGTAGAGCGTCTGCATGAACCCGAGGGCCTTCTGCGTCGCGGCGTTGTCGAAGTCGAACGAGCCGTCCTTCTTCACGACGTCCTGACCCTGCGCCCAGATGGTCGGCGTGAAGTCGTAGGCGAGGGAGCCGGGGGCGTCCCCGGAGATGTAGGCGCCGTACGTGCCGCCGCCGAGCTTCGTGATCGCGTCGGCCGCCTTGACGATGCCGTCCCACGTGGTCGGGGGCTTGTCCGGATCGAGGCCGGCCTTCGCGAAGAGGTCCTTGTTGTACAGGTAGAGCGACGTGTCGGTCACGTACGGAACGCCGTAGACCTTGCCGTCGCGGGTGGATGCCTGCTCGTGCGCCGGCGCCAGGTTGCCGTAGGCGCCGGACTTCTTCAGCAGCGGGGTGAGGTCCACCGCGGACCCGTTCTGCACGATCTGGGGCATGAACACCAGGTCGGCGGCGAGGATGTCGGGAAGTGAGTCGGACTGGGAGGCCTGCGCGTACTTCGTGACGTACTGGTCGGCGGGAACGTGCGTGATCGCCACCTGGTTCTTGTGCGTCTCGTTGTACTGCTTGACGACGGCATCCGTCACCGCCTCGTTGCCCGGGCGCACCCACAGCGTGAGCTTCGCCCCGTCGTCCTTGGCGGTGATCGACGCGGGGTCGCTCGAGGCGGATGCCCCGCCGGAGCACCCGGCGAGCGCGACGGCCGCGACCGCCGTGGCGGCGACGACCAGGAGAGCGTGATTTGATCGTTTCATCGGGAGGACTCCGTTGTCTGAGAGGAGAGCGGCGCCGGACGCGTCGCCCGCGAGGTTCGGGATGCCCCCAGTATGGCAATCTCACGCAATATCAGGCAAGAGATTTCCTAATTTGGAAAATCTTTCCTTTCTGGTAACGTTCCGGCATGGGTTCGAATGAAGATGCCCGGCCCCGCCGCGTCACCGCGAACGAAGTGGCCGCCATCGCCGGCGTCTCCGTCGGCACCGTCTCCAAGGCGCTCTCCGGACGCGGGGCGGTGCACCATGACACCCGCGCGCGGATCCTCGAGGCGGCCGCCGAGCTCGGATACCGCGCCCCGCACGCCGAGCCCGCCGACGACGGCCAGGGCTCCACGGGCGCCTTCGGGGTGATCATCGAGGACCGCTTCGGGCGACTGACCGTCCCCGTGCTGCAGGGCGCCATCGAGGTGCTCGACGAGCTGGATCTCGCCCTGCTGCTCGTCGACGGGCGCGGCGATGCGATCCGCGAGCAGCACTTCGTCGAGTCGTTCGAGCGGCGCGCCGTCGACGGCATCCTCGTCGTGGGTGCGGGCCTGTACCCCCGCGAGCCGATCCGGGGCGACCAGTCGCTGCCCGTCGTGTACGCGCTGTCCGCGTCGACGCGTCCGGACGACCAGTCCGTGACCAGCGACGACGCCGCGGGCGCGCGCATCGCCGCGCAGCATCTCGTGGCGACGGGTCGCCACCGGTTCGCGTTCGTCTCGGGCCCGCAGCGCGACGCCGCGTCCATCGTGCGCCTGGCCAGCACCCGGGACGTGCTGGCGGAGACCGGCGGTGAGCTCGTCCGCGAGCCGCTCTTCGGCCACTGGAGCGAGGCGTGGGGACGCCAGGCGGCACGGCAGCTGCTGCGATCGGAGCTCGACTTCGACGCCGTCGTGTGCGGCAGCGACCAGATAGCACGGGGCGTCCTCGAGGCGCTCCGCGAGAACGACGTCGCCGTGCCCGACCGCGTCGCCGTGACCGGCTTCGACAACTGGGACGTCATGGTCGAGGCGAGCCGACCGCCACTCACCACGGTGGACATGAGCCTCGCCGACGTCGGCCGTCTCGCCGCCCGCACGCTGGTGCGGGCCGTCGCCGGCGAGCGGACCCCGGGCATCCAGCGCGTGGACTGCCAGCTCGTCCCCCGCGAATCGACCGCCGTCGGCTGAGGCCGCACGCGGAAGGAGGGGGTGCGCCGGTCGGCGCGCCCCCTCCTTCGCGTCCGGTCAGTGCCCGTAGACCTGGATCTCCGCGAACTGCATGCGGTACTGGCCGCCGTCCGGCCGCAGGTTCGTCCCCGTCACCCGCACGAAGCGGGCGTCACGCGGCGCGAACGAGAAGGTCTGCCCGCCGGCGGTCGTCGGCTGCGCGTACCCGGTCTCCGTCACGCCGGGCGACCAGGCCTGCCCGTCGGCGGACGTCTCGATCGTGAAGTCGACCGGGAAGCCCTTGCCCACGTCCTTCAGGTCGTAGTCGCGCTGGTTCAGCTCCACCGACCCGACCTGCTGCGCCGCCCCCAGGTCGACGGTCACCCACTCGGAGTGGTTCTCGGCGGTGTCCGAATCACTGGACCAGCCCCACGTGCGGTCGGCGCTGAACGCGTCGCCGTCGGTCGCGGATGCCGCACTGTAGCTTCCGTCCTCCAGGCTGCTCGAGCTCGTCACCGCGGCGTGCAGCGCCAGGTCGGTCGGGACGTCGTCGGGCAGGACGTATCCGGCGGCACTGCCGTCCGTGAGCGAGATCGTCCGCGTGCCGTGCGGCGTGTACGTGTAGCGCACGATGCCGAACGCGTCCGCCGTCGCCTTCACCGCGAGATCCTCGTCGTGCACGGTGTAGGTGCGCCCCGGCTGCTGCCCGGACCACTGCACAGTGACGTCCCCGGACCCGCGGTACGTGACGGTCTGCGTCAGCTCACTGTCGTAGCGCACGGTGAGGGTGTCGTCCGCGTGGATCGTGCGGGTGACGGACGTGCCGGCCATGCTCGCCGGGATGTTGGGGGCGATCGTCACGCCCGACGCGGTGGGCTGGATGCCGAGAACGTCGCTGAACAGGCCCGCGGCGCCGTTCGCGTTGGACGGGAACCAGGCTTCGCCGTTGTGCGGGTTCAGCTGCCAGTCGAGGAAGCTGTAGCCGTTGAATCCGTCCTTCGCGTACCTCGCCAGGGTGTTGTTGAGGTAGATGAGTGACGAGTCGCGCTCCCCCACCAGCGCCGCCGCCCGCATGTACTCCTCGGTCATGAGCGGGTAGACCGCGCCGTCTTCGAGGCCGGTCTGGAAGTGGTCGCCGGTCCAGTCCTCCACGTTCGCCTTCATCGGGATGAAGTTCTGCGGGATGAGCGCGAGGTGGTTCTGCGCCACGGCCTTGTCGATGCCGTGCAGGATCTGCTGTGCGCGGGGCAGGTCCACAAGGCCGTAGATGATCGCCTGCAGGTTGACCTGCGTGTGCTCGGTCGCGCCCTGCGTCGTGCCGTCCGGGCAGCGCCAGTAGGCGAACATGCCGGTGTTCGGATCCCACAGGCCACCGTCGGCGGTGTCGCGGTTGAACCGCGCCTTGATCGCCGCCGCGGCATCCAGGTAGCCCGCCGCCTTGGCCTGGTCGCCGTAGACGTCGCGCTCCAGAGCGCCCCACCGGGTCAGCGCGCCGTACATGAGCTCGTTGATGTACGCGCTCTCGTACTTGACGTAGTACGCGTCGTTCCATTCCCGCAGACCGGCGAGCTTGGTGCAGCTGATCGTGTCGTTGCGGAACAGTCCGTCCGCGGCCACGTACTGGTTCGTCATCATGTATCCGAGGGCGCTCTCGACCGAGCCGCGCATCGTGTTCAGCCAGGCACGGTCGCCGCCGTACTGATACATGTCCGAGACCGACAGTGCGTAGGACGGATCGGCGTCGAACAGCTGGTTCGCCGTCCAGGTCTGGTCGCGGTGGAAGGCACGGCCCTTCATGTGGCCGTTGCTGTTCTGCGCGTTGTCCTTGAAGTAGGTCAGCAGGTTCTGCTGCGACGCCGTGGTCGCCGGGTCGAACAGACCGCGCACGGTGGGGTCGGCGTAGACCATGTCGTACGGGCCGACGCCCGGATAGCGCAGGCCGACCGTCGACATGCCGTAGCCCTTGTCGATGATGCCGGAGCGACCGAACTCGTTGAGCAGAGACGCGAGCGCCTTCGTGTCGCCCACACCGTTGATCGTGCCGCCGAGGCCGGTGTAGGCCGCGGCATCCGTCGACGCGAAGTGGAACGTGACGGCGTCCTGCTGGCCCTGCGCGACCTGCACCGGGGAGTAGATCAGCGCATCGGTGAGGTTGGACGAGTGCCCGCCGTAGACGAGACCGGATGCCGCCGAGCCCGCGGTGTACGTCCACGTGGGGTCGGCCGAGACCTGCGTCTCCTGGTACGTGTTGCCGTCGCCCGTGTAGGCGAACTCGGTCGCCACGTTCCGGTCGCCCGATGCGGTCACGGCGAGCGCCTGCGGACGATCGCCGGACAGCAGCACGAAGCTGCCCTCCTCGACGCCGTACCGGTCGTTCACCTTCGACAGGAAGAAGTTGTTCTTCCCGGTGTAGGGGTTGCCGATCGGCAGGTCGCCGCCGTCCTCGGGCCGGCGGATGTCGTCGAACACGCGCGCCCAGCCGATCTCGAGCTGGCCGTTGTGGCGCAGCGCCGTGTCGGCGGTCTCCTTCCAGTCGTATGCGCGCTGGGAGGTCACGTCGATGCCGCTCGCCGTCGCGACGATGTGCCACGTCTCGTCGATCGACACGTCGCTGTCGGACATGGTGAAGGCGACGTCCACCTGATCGCCGTGCACGCTCACGCGCGGGTCCGCGCCCAGCGAGCGGCTGTCGAGCGTGGACCCGTCGATGTCCAGTTGGGCGCTGCTGTACAGGCCTGCGGACAGCAGTTCGGTGCCGTCTTGCTGCAGCGAGGTGATGACGGCCCCACCCTCCGTGGCGAGCGTCATGGTCAGCCCGCCGCCTGCGATCGTGGTCGTCCCGTCGGCGGGATTCTGCACGACCGCCGGCCCATCGGCCCCGCCCGGCGCCGCCGTCGCTGCGGCCGGTGCGGCCAGCGCCGCAGCCACCAGCACCCCGGCCGTCAATGCTCCCATCGATGTTCGTCTCATCCGAAGACTTCCGTTCCGCCCGGCCGAACAGCCTCCCGCTCTGGAGGAGCGCCGGGTCGTTCAGAAGTGTGGCAAAGTTCCGGAAATGTTGTCAATCACTTTCCGTATCTTTCCAGACGGATGCCGGGCATGGTCCGGACTTCGGGCTCAGGATGCCGGGACGGCCAGTTCCCCCGTCAGGTACTGCGCGCGCCCGAAGCCGAACGACCAGTCCTGCGGACCGTTCTCGACGTAGCCGATGAAGACGTCGGAACCGGCCACGCCGACAGCCTCGAGACGGCGGGCGATCTCGGCGTACAGACGCTGCTTGGCCTCGTCGCTGCGGCCGCCCTGCGTGAAGATCTGGATGATGACCGGGTCGGTGCGCTCGAAGCCGAGGCCGGCATCCTGCGCGATGATCGTCGGGGCCGGACGCGCGGTGATGACCTGGAACCGGTCGCGGGACGGGATCCCGTAGACGCCGACGATCGCCTCGTGGATCGCGGACGCGATCTCGGCCGAATTGGTGCGGGTGTCGCTGTGGTCGATGCGGACGAGTGGCATGAGTCCTCCCGGGTGCGGATGATCAAACTTTGTCCTATCATTCTTACATACTCATTGAGCCCTCTGGGACGAAGGAGCAGGACGCATGACGGTGCGAGTCGGATTGGTCGGATACGGAGTCGGCGGGCGGCTCTTCCACGCCCCCTACCTGCGCGCGTCGCAGGAGTGCGAGCTGGTGGCCGTCGTGGCCCGCTCGGAGGCGGCGGTGAACGCCGCCCGGGCGGATGACCCGGATATCGCGATCCACTCCTCGCTGACGTCGCTGCTGGAAGCCGGAGTGGACGCCGTCGTCGTGTCGACTCCCCCGCACACGCGGCGCGAGCTCGTGCTCGAGGCCATCGACCACGGCACCGCGGTGGTGGCCGACAAGCCGTTCGCGCCCACCGCGGCCGACGGGCGGCTGCTCAGCGATCGCGCCCGCGAGCGCGGAGTACTGCTGAACGTCTTCCACAACCGCCGGCGCGACACCGACATCGTCACGGCGCGCCAGGTCGTCGACAGCGGCCGACTCGGCACCGTGCGCGGCCTCGACCTGCGGTTCGACCTCGACGAGCCGGAGTCGCTCGAGGCCGGGCTCAGCGGCGGACTGCTGCGCGACCTCGGCTCGCACGTCGTCGACCAGGGCCTGCATCTGCTCGGACCCGCCCGCGCCGTCACCGCGCGCCTGGTGCACGTCGACACCGCGAGCGGGCCGACGGATGCCGGCTTCGCGATGGAGATCGAGCACGTGTCGGGCGCCTGCTCGCGCATCTCGGCGAGCAAGATCAACTACCTCGTCTCGAAGGAGCTGCGTCTGTACGGCGACCGCGGCTCGTACGTCTCCGACTACAGCGACGTGCAGACCGTCGCGATCCGGCGCGGCGAGCGCCCCTGGCAGAACCGCAGCACCTGGGGGTTCGAGCAGCCGGATCGCTGGGGCATCCTGCGCACCGACGAGGGCGAGACGGCCGTGCCGTCCGCTCAGGGCGACTACACGACGTACTACGACGAGTTCGCCCGCGCCGTGGCATCCGGTGGTCCGGGTCCGGTCCCCGCCGAGGAGGGGGTGACCGTGCTGCAGGTGCTCGACGCTGTGGTGCGCAGCGATCGAGAGCGGCGACAGGCGTCCGTGCCGAGCTGATCGCCTATGTGATATGTCGTCGTTTTGTCTTATGATTGTGACAAATCCGAGACTTTGTCATGACCGAGGGCGCGATGACCACCACCACCGATACCGACGTCCCCGTCGGCGGCCCCCTGCCGGCGAGCGACCTGTTCCTGGGCCTCGACCGGTCGGGGCCCATCCCGCTGTACTACCAGATCGCGGGCATCATCGAGAAGGCGATCGCCGACGGCACGATGCCCCCGGGCAGCCGGCTCGAGAACGAGGTGTCGCTCGGCGAGCGCCTCGGCATCTCGCGCCCGACCGTGCGCCGCGCGATCCAAGAACTCGTGAACAAGGGGATGCTGGTGCGCCGTCGCGGCATCGGCACCCAGGTGGTGCAGCGGCCGGTCACCCGCAAGGTGGAGCTGACCAGCCTCTATGAGGACCTGCAGCACGATGCGAAGCATCCCACGACCGAATTGCTCTCGCGGGAGATGATCCCGGCGGATGCCGCGACCGCCGAGGCGCTGTCGGTTCCCGAGGGCAGCGAGGTGCTGCACATCCGCCGCCTGCGCTTCGCCGACGGCGTGCCGATCGCCGTCCTCGAGAACTCCCTGCCGCCGGAGTACGCCTCGATCGGCGAGGCCGACCTGCAGGCACGCGGCCTGTACCAGCTGGTCAAGGCCCGCGGCACGCAGATCAGCGTCGCGCACCAGCGCATCGGCGCCCGCGCCGCCACCGCGGACGAACGTCGACTGCTCGACATCGCCGCGCACGGCGCCGTGCTCACGATGGAGCGCACCGCCTACAGCAACGACGGCCGCGCCGTGGAGTTCGGCCGGCACTGCTATCGGCCCGACCTCTACTCGTTCGAGGTCACGCTCGTCAACAACTGACGCCCACCGCGCCCTGAGCCGAGTGCGCCCTGAGCCCCCGCCGCGCCCTGAGCCCCCGCCGCGCCCTGAGCTTGTCGAAGGGCA
>DATMTQ010000287.1:0-16806 GCA_035564095.1 Microbacterium sp.
GGGATGACGTCCGAGGGTGCCACCGCGGCGGGAGCGTCGTCCCGCGACGACGCCGTGCGCGCGCTGCTGCGCGCCGTGCGCGACTTCGGCGATGCGCACGACCGGATGAACGGGGCGCTCAAGCACGGCATGGACCTGAACCTCACCGACCTCGCGACGCTGCGGCTGCTGATCATGCGCGCGGAGCAGGGGCGCGCGGTGACCCCGGCGGACATCTCCCGTCACCTGCGGATCTCGACCGCGTCGACCACCAAGCTGCTGGACCGGCTCACTGCGGCGGGGCACGTGGCCCGGGTGAAGCATCCCACCGACGGCCGCGCCCTCGTCGTCGAGCTCACCGACCACGCGCGCGCGGAGTTCTTCCGGCTGTTCTCCGCACGACTGGCCGCGATGCGCGCGGCGTTCGGCTCATTCAGCGATGAGCAGCTGCGCGATGCGGCCCGGCTGCTGGATGCCACGGCCGCGGCGATCGACACCGAGTAACGGCATCCTCACGCGCGCTCCCACGCGGCGATCCCGCCGGGGACGACGTGGAACAGCGGATGCGGGCGGGGGATGGCCTGCTGCCACCGGCGGGCGTCGTCCGGGCTGCGCGCCACGAGCTTGCGGCCGAGGTGCACCCACTCGTGATCCAGCTGCCCGGTCGTGACGGCGAGCGCGGGTCGTGGGTCGGAGGCGTCGAGGATGCGGCCGCAGTCGAAACGGTAGCCGCGCCGGTCGGCTTCGTCGGCGAGCCCGGCGAGGTACCGGCCGATCGCCGCGATCGGGTCGGGCTCGGCGCGGAAGCGCTCGAGCTGCGGATGGTTCCGGTACCCGCGGATGGCGCCGGCGAGCACCGCCTGGGCGAGCAGGGTCTCGCGCCAGCAGGCGACGAGCCCGATGCGGTCGAGGCTGCCGGGATGCAGCGACCAGATCCTCACCGCGTCATCCTCACTGCGTCATCCTCACCGCGGCCCCCGGGCGAGCCGGGACGGCCACCAGACGGCCCGGCCGAGGTCGTACGACAGGGCGGGCACCAGCAGCGACCGCACGAGGAAGGTGTCCAGCAGCACGCCGAGCGCCACGATGAACGCGATCTGCACGAGGAACAGGATCGGGATGACGGCGAGCGCCGCGAACGTCGCCGCGAGCACGACGCCGGCCGAT
Organism: Microbacterium sp.; assembly: GCA_035564095.1. Lineage (GTDB taxonomy): Bacteria > Actinomycetota > Actinomycetes > Actinomycetales > Microbacteriaceae > Microbacterium. Next base: position 1,147 of record DATMTQ010000287.1, read on the forward strand.
GTGATGACGCCGCCGGTGATGACGAGCCCGCGCAGGATGCCGTCGCGCGTGCCGCTGCGAAGCGACTCCTCGCGCACCCGGGTCATGAGGAAGATGTTGTAGTCCACGCCCAGGGCGACCAGGAACACGAAGGCGAACAGCGGCACCGCCGGGTCGGCCCCCGGGAAGCGGAACACGTGGTCGAAGAACAGGGCCGAGACGCCCAGCGCGCTGCCGAACGACAGCACCGTGGTGAGCACCAGGAGCACCGGCGCCACGACCGCGCGCAGCAGCAGCATGAGGATGACGAGGATCACCCCCAGCACGATCGGGATGATGAGGGAGCGATCGTGGATGGAGGCGGCATCCGTGTCGATCGCCGTCGCGGTGACGCCGCCGACCTTCCCACCCGTTCCGGTCAGATCGTGTCGCATCGAGCGGACGGTGCCGTCCGCCGCCGCGGAGTCGGCCGGATGCGTCAGGGTCGCCTGGATCAGGACCCGCCCGTCGACGACCGTCGGCGCCGGCGCCGGGGTTCCCGGCGGACCCGCGGCGACGATCCCGTCGTGCGTGATGACGGCCGTGCCGCCCGGGCCGGCGGCAGTCACCGAAACGGCGCCGACGCCGGGCTCGTCGAGCAGCACGTCGGCGGCATCCTGCATGCGGCCTTCCGCCACGAGCACGTAGGCCGGGCTGCCGGATCCGGCCGGGAAGTGCTCGCCGAGGATCGCCTGCCCGTCGCGCGCACCGGAGGGCCCGAGCACGAGGTCGGACTGCGCGACGCCGTCAGCCTGCAGCCGTGTGACACCGGCGGCGGCCGCGACTAGCAGGACGGTCGCGGTGATCCACACCAGCCACGGACGGCGACGGACGCCGGCCGCCACCGCCGGCCACGGGCCGCGGCGCTGCAGGAGCTCGCCCGGTGCGGCGTCCGGCTCATACGGCGGACGCCGCGGCCAGAACACGGCGCGCCCGAACGCGAACAGGAACGCGGGCAGCAGCGTCAGCGCGGACAACATCGCGAACACGATGCCGATCGCGGCGACCGGTCCGAGCGTGCTGTTCGACTTCAGGTCGCTGAGCAGCAGGCACAGGAGGCCCGCGATCACCGTGCCGCCGGCGGCGAGGATCGGCTCGAAGGCCCCGCGCCACGAGCGGCGAACCGCGGTCCAGCGATCGCGGGTGGAGCGCAGCTCCTCGCGGAACCGGGCGACCAGCAGCAGCGAGTAGTCGGTCGCCGCGCCGATCACGAGGATGAAGAGGATGCCCTGGGTCTGTCCGCTCAGCAGCAGCACGCCGTCCTTCGCGAGCCACCAGACCACGAGCAGCGCGACGCACAGCGCGAACATGCTGGTCAGCAGCACGACGACGGGCAGCAGCAGCGACCGGTACACGGCGATCAGGATGAGGAACACGGCCAGGAGCGCGGCTCCGAGCAACAGTCCGTCGATACCGGCGAAGGCTCCCACGAGGTCCGCGCTGAATCCCGCGGGTCCGGTGACGAAGACCTGGATGCCGGCCGGCGTGTCGGCGCGCAGCCGCTCGGCGAGCCGGGACACGATCGTGCCGACCTCGCCGGATGCGTCGATCGGGACGAACGCCTCGGCGGCGAGGCCGTCTTTCGAGACGATGGCCGGCGAGGCGGTGCCAGCGACGCCGTCGGTCGCAGCGGCCTTCGTCACCGCGGCGTCGAGGGCGGCGCTCGTCGTGGCGTCGATCCCGCCGGTGCTCCGGAACACGACGACCGCGGGGATCGAGTCCGACCCGAGGAACTCCGCGAGACTGTTCTGCACATCAGTGGCATCCGCGGACGACGGCAGGTACGCGGTCGGCTCGTTCGAGGACACCTCGTCCACACGGCCGAACAGCGGCCCGCCGAGGCCGGCCGCGACGAGCCAGACGAGGATGAGGATCCCGGCGAGGACGCCGCGCAGCACCCCCTTCCCACGGGAGGATGCCGCGGCGACAGCGTCGGTGGTGCTCATCGTCCCTCCGGACCCGTGGAGATTTCGCTAGAAAAGCTAGCAATCTCACGCTAGCACGAAGACCCCGGCGCTGACACCGACAAGGATCCGCGGGTCATCGTGCCGCTCGTGCTCGCGCGAGGAGGCGGCGCATCAGGATGGCGCCTGCCCACACGACCCCCACCACGCCGACGAGGAATGCGTACACCGGGCTGATCCACCCGGCAGGCACCATTGCCCCGATCGCGGAGGCGGCAGCGATGACCATCCCATCCGCTGGGCTCGCGCCGATCGTCGCCACGACCCCGGCGACGATCGCGACGGAAATGGCCGCGGCGAGTCCCACACCCAGCACCCAGCCGACGGCATAGTGCCCAGACTCATAGACGGGCTCCCTGCCCACCTCGACTGCCGCGTAGTAGAGGGCGAGATGCCTGTCCGCCCACGCCGCATAGGCGATGCCGACACGGATTGCGACGACGATGGCCAGGATGCTCATCGCTCCGGCGCAGACGCGGGCCACGATCCCCGCACGAACCGACGCGGGTGCAAGTCGTCGAAGCCCCAGAACCGTCCCAGTCATCCGCCTATCATCCCCCCGGCTCAACGCCGTTCCTGCATCCGACCCGAAACGAGTTCGCGCCGACGAGACGGGACCGCCGCGAGCCTGGGTCGTCGGCGCGAGCCTGTCTCGGCGACACTGCCCCGTCGCGGCGCCGAGCGCGTCGAACGCGCCGAACGCGCCGGGGTCAGCCGATCCAGGGCCGCGTGAACCCGCTCACCCGCGTGCCGTCGAGGTCGGCGAGCGACACGCCGACGAAGCGGGATGCCGCCTCGGACGTCTGCCACCGGAACCGCGACTCGTCGGAGGTCGCGGCATCCGCGATCGCGGTGCCGGCATCCTGCGGGGTCTGCGCGTTCGCGAACGCCCCGGCCGTGCGGGCCAGGTACGCGTCCAGCAGCGGCTGGTACGCACCCGCATCCCCGGGACGCTCCACGTTGGCGACGAAGTCACTCGACACGGCGGCCGGCTCGATGACCCGCACATCCACGCCGAAGTGCTCCGCGGTCGCGGCAAGGGACTGCATGAACCCTTCGACGGCGAATTTCGCGCCGCAGTACGCGTCGGCGAACGGCTGGCCGACCGTTCCGCCGACACTCGTGACGGTGAGGATGCGTCCGTGCCCGCGTGCGCGCATGCCCGGAAGCACGAGCTTGGTGAGATTCACCGGGGCGAGGTAGTTGACGTCGAGCTGGGCCTGGATCTGCGCCATCGTCAGCTGCTCGGCGGTCGCGACACTCCCGCGGCCCGCGTTGTTGACGAGCACGTCGATGCGGCCGTGGTCCGCCGTGATCGCGTCCACGAGGCGAGCGGCCGCGGCGTGGTCGACCACGTCGAGAGCCCGGATGCCGACGGTGACACCGGCATCCGCGGCGGCGTTGCGCAGCCGGTCCGCGCGGTCGGTGTCGCGCATCGTGGCGACCACCTCGAGGCCGCGGCGAGCGAGCTCGATCGCGGCGTACATTCCCATCCCGGACGACGTGCCGGTGACGAGTGCGATTTCTGTCATGCGCACACGTAACCCCGGCCGGCGCTACGCCGTCAGGGCGTGCAGATTCGCCCAGATCTGCCGGAGGGCGCCACGCAGTTCGTCGACGCCGACGCCGGCCATGTACTGCAGCACGATGCCGTCGAGCGCGGCGAACGTCGCTCGGGCCGCGGCATCCACATCGCCGGTCAGCCCCTGCGCGCGCAGGCTCTGCACGACGACCTCGTGGTACCGGCCGTAGAGCTTGACGACGGGCTCCCGGTAGACCTCGTTGCGACGGGCCTCGAGGATCATCTCGTACTGGAAGGCCTGCAGCTCGGGCCGCGTGGCGATCGCCTGCAGCAACGTCTCGGTGAACAGGTCCTCCGAGCCGAGCTCGGGCAGCTCGGTGACCTCGATGGACTGCTCCACTGCCCACTCGAGTGCCGCGAACAGCAGCGCCTCACGAGTACCGAAGTGGTGCGCGATCAGGGAGTTGTTCACCTCGGCGCGTTCCGCGATCGCCCGGAACGTCAGCCCCCGCAGCCCCTTCTCGGCGACGACGTCGACCGTCGCCGCGATGAGCACATCGCGTCCCGCGCCGTACGCCACCCTCCGAGCCACGCTCTCATGCTACTGACAGGAACCGACCCTTGCGCGAAGAACTAAGCATCTGCTTAAATCTATCCAGCGCATCGCAGCGCGCAGATGTCGAGGAGGACAGCCGTCATGTCAGCAGAGAACTTCACCGTCGCCGGGACGCTCGATCGCGCCGCCGTCGAGCCCTTCGAAGTGGGGACCGTGCAGTGGGTCCGCCGCCCGGGAGAGGGCGAGCGCCCCGACCTGTGCGCGGGATTCTGGTTCATCTCGCCGGAACAGACCCCGGGGCCGATGCTCGTGGTCGGGCACGCGGACGAGACGGTGCACATCGTCGAGGGTCGCGTGCGGATCCAGCCCGAGGGTGAGGATGCCGTCGAGCTCGTCGCCGGGTCGGTCGCATCGTTCAACAAGGGGGTGCCGGTCACCTGGACCGTGCTCGAGCCCACCGTCGAGTTCTTCGTCTACTCCTGAGCCGGAAGCGAGACCACCGTGGACACCGAGTACGACGTCATCGTCGTCGGCGCCGGATTCGCCGGCCTGACCGCCGCCCGCGAACTCGCGCACGCGGGCCGCCGGGTCGCGATCGTGGAGGGCCGCGACCGCATCGGCGGTCGCACCTGGCTCACCCCGCGCCTGGGCCTGGACCTGGAGCTCGGCGGCACGTGGGTGCACTGGACCCAGCCCTACGTCTGGGCCGAGCTGCACCGCTACGGCATCGGCCTGGCGCCGAGCCCGATGCCGCAGCGGGCATCCTGGTGGAACGGCCGCGAGGTCGTGCACGGCGAGCCGGACGAGCTGATCGAGCTGCTCGACCGGCCGAACGAGCTGCTCACGCTGCAGTCGCGGGACGTGTTCCCGCAGCCGTTCGCACCGCTCGCGTCGACGACGGCGGTCGACCTGGACGAAGAGACCTTGGCGGCCCACATCGCCGAGCTGCCGATCACCGCCGAGCAGCGCGGCCTGCTGGAGTCGTTCTGGACGCTGAACTTCAACGGCCGCATCGCGGATGCCGCGTTCACCCAGGCGCTGCGCTGGGTGGCCCTGACCAACGGCGACTGGAAGGTCAACTTCGAGGCGTGCGCGACCTACAAGATCAAGGGCGGCACGAAAGCCCTCGCCGAGGCGATCGCCGAGGACGCCGACGTCGACGTGTTCCTGAACACGGATGTGCGCGGCATCCGCTCCGAGCAGGCGAACGCCGTCGTGACGGATGTCGCGGGCCGCGAGTTCCGGGCCGCCCAGGTCGTGGTCACGGTGCCGCTGCATGCCCTCCATCGCATCGACTTCTCGCCGGCAGTGCCGGCGGCCCGCGCGCAGGCCGTCGCCCGCGGCCAGCTCGGCCTCGGCGCCAAGGTCTGGTTCACCGTCGCGGGTGAGCTGCCGCACTTCGTCGCGCTCGGGGCCGCAGAGTGGCCCCTGAACTTCTTCCAGTCCGAGTACCACCACGACGGCAAGACGTACGTCATCGGCTTCGGACCGGACGCGCATGCGATCGACCCGACCGACCGCGCGGCCGTCCAGCACGCGGTCCGCCGGCTGCTGCCCGGCGTGACCGTGCTGGAGGCCACCGGCCACAGCTGGGTCGACGACGAGTTCGCCGGCGAGACCTGGCCGATGCACCGCACCGGCTACCTCACCGAGTCGCTCGCCGCCCTCCAGCAGCCGCTCGGCCGCATCCACTTCGCCGGCTCCGACATCGCGGACGGCTGGGGCGGCTTCATCGACGGCGCCATCGAGAGCGGGATGACGGCCGCGCGCCGCATCCTCTCCGGCATCCCCGAGCCGGTCGCCGCGACCGCCTGACCGGCATCCAGCATCACCCGAGAAGATCAAGGACGATCATGATCACCGACGAAGCGGCCTCCCGGCCCTCGACTTCCTCCCGCCCGGCCTCCCCGCCGTCGACCAGCCTCCGCGAAGGCGCGATCGGGGTGCTCGGCATCCTCTTCTTCGTGCTCTCCGCGCAGGCTCCCCTGACCGGCATCGCCGGCGCCCTGCCCCTGACAGTGTTCCTGGGCAACGGCGCGGGCGCTCCGGGCGCCTACCTCGTGATCGGCATCGTCATCGTGCTGTTCGCGGTGGGATTCATCGCGATGAGCCGGCGCGTGCAGACCAAGGGCGCCTTCTACGCCTACGTGAGCGCGGGGCTCGGCCGCCGGATGGGCACCGGGTCCGCGTGGCTCGCGCTGCTCGCGTACGCCACGGTGCAGGCCGCGATGTACGGGCTGTACGGCGCGAGCATCTCCGCCCTGTTCGCCGGGCTCGGCGTGACGCTGCCCTGGTGGCTGCCCGTCGTGCTCACGATCGTGCTCATCCAGGTGCTCGGGTCGCTGAACATCGAGCTCGGCGCCAGGGTGCTGGCGGTGCTCGTCGGCTGCGAGTGCGCGATCCTGCTCGCCTTCGCCGTCGTCATCCTGTTCACCGGCGGCGGCAGCCACGGGGGCAGCCTGAACCTCGCGGCGAGCTTCTCGCCGTCGGCGATCATGTCGGGCGCACCGGGTGTCGCGCTCATGTTCGCGGTCGCGTCGATGTTCGGCTTCGAGTCCACCGCGATCTACTCGGGCGAGGCGAAGGATCCGAAGCGCACCGTCGCCCGGGCCACCTACCTGTCGGTGGGCGTGATCGCGACGTTCTTCTCGTTCGTGTCGTGGATGTTCGTGTCGTACTACGGCGCCGATCACGTGGTGGATGCCGCCAAGAAGGCGGTCGTCTCGGGCGACTCCACGGGCTTCGTCTTCAGCGCCCTCGGCGGCACCCTGGGCCCGTGGGCAGGCATCGTCGCCAACATCCTGCTGATCTCGTCGCTGTTCGCCGGCATCCTCGCGTTCCACAACGGCATCAACCGCTACCTGCACGCGCTCGCGACCCAGCGTTCGCTGCCGACGCGCCTGTCGCGCACCAACCGCCACCAGGCGCCGCACGCCGCCGCCTGGGCGCAGACGATCATGTCGGTCGTGCTCGTGGCGCCGTTCGCGATCCTGGGGCTCGACCCGGTGCTGACGCTGTTCTCGTGGTTCAGCGGGCTGGCCGTCGCAGCGCTCGTCGCCCTCTACGTGGTGTGCTCGGTCGCGATCCTCGTGTACGCGGTGCGCAACCGGATCCCGGGGCTCTGGCAGACCCGGATCGCGCCCGTGCTCGCCGGCATCCTGCTGCTCGGAGTGCTGTGGCTGGTCGTGTCCAACTTCACGTCGCTCATCGGCGGGGAGCTGCTGACTGCGGTGCTGCTGCTGGCGGTGGTGCCGGTGGCCTTCTTCGTGGGCTACCTCACCGAGCGCCACGCGAAGGATCCGTTCACCGAGGGGTGAGCGGTACGGCCGAAGGCCCCGGATGCGTCTTGATTCCCTGCATCCGGGGCCTTTGTGTGCGCCCCGGGGCGGTCGTGCGCTCGGGGGCGGTGCGTCCCGAGCGATGTCGATCGCGCGAGCCACCGTTCGTCATCATGCCGAGCGGTGCGAGCGCCCATTCGAACCCAGCGGAGGAGAAGCACGATGAGCAGGATCTATGTTGCGAACCACCTGACGCTCGACGGTGTCCTGCAGGGCCCCGGACGACCAGAGGAGGACACCCGCGGAGGCTTCACCCGCGGCGGGTGGGCGGTGCCCCGCTCGGATGACGAAGTGGCCGCCGCGCTGGGACAGCGCGTCGCGGATGCCGGCGGCCTGCGGCTGCTGCTCGGACACCGCAGCTACGACGAGATGCTCTCGCATTGGAATTCCGCGGGCGGCCCGTTCAAAGAGGGACTCAACGCCGCGGAGAAGTACGTCGCCAGTCGGTCGGATGCCGCCCGGCTGCCGTGGCCGAACTCCACGCTCCTCGGCGGCGACGTCCCGGGCGAAGTCGCGAAGCTCAAGGCGGAGCGCGGCCCCGACCTGTGCATCATGGGCAGCGGCGAGCTGATCCGGACGCTGCTGCGCGATCACCTCATCGACGAGCTGCTGCTGTTCATCCATCCGGTCGTACTCGGCTCCGGCATGCGGATGCTGCCGGCCGACGGGTCGCCGGCGGAACTGGAACTGCGCCGCGCCACGGCGACCGGGGCAGGCGTCCTGATCGCCCACTACCAGGTGCGGTGACGCACGCTCACTTGTAGAACCCCTCGCGCAGGTTGATGCCGTGCTCGACCCACATCTTGAGGGCGGCCAGCATGCCGGTCCAGCCCTCGCAGTTGCCGAATGCGGCCTTGGCCCCGCCGTCGCTGGCGAGCCAGGCCCCCTCGGTGATGGTCACGAGGGTGCGGGCGCCGTCGTCGATCGGCTCGAACTCGAACGTGGTGACCGTGGTGGCGTCGTCGGAGGCGGCATCCCGCGCTCCCCAGCGCACGACGATCCGGCGCGGCGCATCCGCCTCGAGCACGGTGACCGGGAAACGGCCCGGGTAGTCCGCGAAGTCCCACGTGACGGCGCCACCCGCCTCGAGGCGGCCCTGCGCGCCGCCGGTGGTGAAGTACTGCGAGAGCTGCGCCGGATCGGCGACGGCCTCGTACACTTCGGCGACCGGGCGCGCGATGCGGCCCGACACGGTGAAGGAGAGCTGGTTCAGCTCGGTTGACTCACTCATGTTGTATTTTTATAACATGATGGGCGACGAGCACAAGACCCCGGCCGAGGACGATGCGGACGACCGCGTGTTCAAGGCTCTCGCGGCGCCCGTGCGCCGGCGGATGCTCGACGTTCTGAAGAAGAGCCCGCTGACGACAGGCGCCCTGTGCGCAGCCTTCCCCGAGATCGACCGCACCACGGTGCTGCAGCACCTGCGCGTGCTCGAGGCCGCGGAGCTCGTCGCCGGACGCAAGGTCGGCCGGGAACGCGTGCTCACCCTGTCGCCGCTGCCCATCAAGCGCATCCACGACCGCTGGATCGGCGAGTACGCACGCGCCGCCGTCGACCTGCTGGCCCGCCTCGACGCCTCCGCGCCGACTCAGAACGGCGCCGGCTCATCCACGGTGAAGACCGGGAGTGCGCGCTCGGGCTCCACGATGTAGACGCGGCCAAGGGGGCTCGTCCACTGCATCACCCCGCCCTCGCATTGCACGACGCTCCATTCGGTGCCGTGTTTGACGATGTGATGGCCGGTGCAGAACGGGTTCAAATTGGTGAGGCGAGTCTCCCCGCCGAGAGCCCAGTCGACGGAATGATCGACCTCGCATCTGTCCGCGGGCATGCTGCAGCCGGGAGCGAGACATCGGGCCGCCCGCCACTTCACGAGTTGCCGGAGAGCCTTGGGCGGTCGGTACTTCCTGCGGCCGACGGAGAGGATCATGCCGGTCTCGGGGTGGGTCAGCACCCGCATCCAGTCCTTCGACCCGCCGCACAGCTCGCGCGCGACGGCGATGGGGATGGGTCCGAGTCCCTCGACGCGGGCAGGCTCCGCGGCAGCGGCGTGCGCATCGTCGAGGAGGGAGAGTGCGGGAACGGTGACGACGACTTCCGCGCGGATTCCGCGCGCCGTCTTCGGATGCCCCGGGACGATGCCGTCGATGAGCATGTCGCCGTAGATGTCCGCACGGATCTGGTCCAGGGTGCGACCATCCGGCGCCTGCGGAGGCTGGTCGATGGGCTCCGCGTCCGAGGCGGCCACGTCGACCGCGCCGAGGCCGACCGATTGCATCGTCGAGGTGGTCGAGTCCGCACCGGCGCGCAGGATCGCCTTCGCGATGCGCGTGACCCGGTCGTGCGCCGCCTTGAGCTCGACAGCCGGCCCGAAGATGTACAGCCACGCCATCCCGTCGAGGTCGGGCTCGAACACCGCACGCCGCCGCGTCAGCGCGGCCTCATGCCGCTCGGCGAGTGTGGGCGCCTGAGCCGTCTCGATCAGGGACTGCAGCTTGCGGCGGAACACCCCGCTCGGCTCGGTCTCGGCCAGCTGCACCGCGGGAGCGATCAGGCCCGCCCGGATGTCCGGGAGCACCGCGTCGAGGAGCGAGACCAGCACCTCGGAATGCCGAGGTGTCATGCGCCCCGAACCCAGAGAGTCGAGCGCCGCGGGATACCGATGGACCAGTGCCTGCCCGCGCGCCATGAGCATTCCTGCCGCATGTTCGGTGATCCGCATCGCCGCGGCGAGTTCGAGCCGCACCGACCGCTCCACGAGCTCGGTGTTCGTCAGTCCGGACCGTGCAGCGCGGGCGAGCTCGTCGAGCCGGAAGCAGTCGATCCGCTGCACCAGCTGGGCATCCATCACCGACCGCATGGAGTCCACGTCGAGGATCGGATCCAGCGGGCCGGGCACCTGGAACGCGTCCTCCTCGAGGAAGTCGTCCGGGTACTCTTCGTCCATGCCCCTATTTTAGTAGATAATTTCGATCTTGGCAAGGCTTTATTCAATATTGGCGGACCAACTTTGGTTGCACAGTACCTCGTTTTGCATACGAAGAATCCGATATCTGTACTGCAACCCGCGAGCACCCAATCCGCGGGCGCCGAACCCATCGGTCCCGTCTCGGCCCCATGAGCTGCGTGCGGCCGTACCGGTGGGATCGCGACCCAACCGATGGGATCGGCGACGTTCCGGCGCTAGTGTGATGCCAGACCGACGGGGGGGGTTCGCATGGCGTGGGGCAAGAGCGACGAGCAGAGGGAAGCCGAGCGGCTGCAGCAGGAGGCCGCGGAGCGCGCGGAGGCGGCGCAACGGCAGGCGCAGGCCGACGCCGAGAAGCAGCAGGCGTATCTCGCGAGCCCGCTCGGCCGGGCGCATACGGCGTACGACCGAGGCGACGGGTTCTTCCAGTTCCAGCTGGCGACGGCGCGGCTGGCCGGCGCTCCCTCAGGGTTCGGGTCTTCGCAGAACGCCATCGAATTCACCGATGACCGCGCGCAGGAACTCACCGGGATCGAGGCGGTCGGGTGGAGGCTCGAGAACGTCGGGTATGCGTTCGCGCACACCGGGTCGACGTCGACCAACCGCATGATCGGTTCCGGCGAGGGCACGGTCAACGAGGGTTTCGTCATCGCGACCTACCTGTTCCGCCGCGCCGGCTGATCACCCCCGCGCGGGCGCCGAACCGCCCGCGAGCATGCTCGAGACTGAGACGATGAAACCGTGACCAACCCGACCGGCGACTCGCTCGCGCGCCGCCTGCGTCTCGGCGACGCGGTCGTCATCGGGCTGGGTTCGATGATCGGCGCCGGCATCTTCGCGTCGTTCGCGCCCGCCGCTGCCGCCGCCGGGGCGGGACTGCTCGCCGGGCTGGTCGTCGCCGGGTTCATCGCGTTCTGCAACGCCTCCTCGTCCGCGCAGCTCGCCGCCCGGTACCCGACGTCCGGCGGCACGTACATCTACGGGCGGGAGCAGCTCGGCCCGTGGCCCGGGTTCTTCGCCGGCTGGTCGTTCGTGGTCGGCAAGACGGCGAGCTCGGCGGCGATGGCGATCACCTTCGCGACGTATGCCGTACCGGCCGCGTGGGTGAAGCCGGTCGCGATCGGCGCGGTGGTCGCGCTGACCGTGGTGAACAGCCTCGGCGTCACCCGCACGGCGCTGCTCACCCGCATCCTGGTCGCGGTGTCGCTCATCGCGCTGACGGTCGCGGTCGTCATCGGGTTCACGCATACGTCGGCGAGCTCAGCGCAGCCGAGTACGCCGATCACCGCGTACGGCATCCTGCAGTCGGCCGGCTTCCTGTTCTTCGCATTCGCAGGCTACGCGCGGATCGCGACGATGGGCGAAGAGGTCGTGGATCCGGCCCGCACCATTCCGCGCGCGATCACCACCGCGCTGACGATCACCCTTGTCGTCTACGCACTGGTGGCGTTGTCGGCGCTGCACGCGCTGGGTGCGGCGGGACTCGCCTCGGCATCCGCTCCGCTCGGCGCTGTCGCCGGCACCTCCGGGCTCGCCTGGCCGCAGGTCGTCACCCGCATCGGCGCCGCGACCGCCGCGCTCGGCGCGCTGCTCGCGATGATCGCCGGCATCGGCCGGACGAGCCTGGCGATGGCGCGCAACCGGGACCTCCCGCGCTGGTTCTCGGCGGTGCATCCGCGGTTCCGGGTGCCGCATCGCGCGGAGCTCGCCGTGGGCCTCGTCGTCTGCGTGCTCGTCGCCGTCACCGACCTGCGCGGCGCGATCGGATTCTCGTCGTTCGGCGTGCTGCTGTACTACTTCGTCGCGAACACGGCGGCGTGGACGCAGCCGCGCGAGCAGCGACGGTATCCGCGGATGCTGGCCGTCGCCGGCGCGGTCGGATGCCTCGTGCTCGTCGTCACTTTGCCGCCCGTGTCGATCCTCGCCGGGATCGTGGTGCTGCTCGTCGGGCTCGGCTACCGGCTGATCCGCCTGCGGGTCGCCCCGTAGCTTCGGCTCAGGTGCGGAGTGCCGGATTCAGGGGCCGATCGGGCCCGGAGGAGCCCGGGGCCGGGCGCGCGGAACCGCTTGCTACCGCTCGAACCGGCGCTGCAGGTCGGCGTAGCCGAGGGCGCCGTCGAGGAAGCCGAGGGTGCCCGTCTCGAGCAGCTCGCGACCGGCCGCCGCCACCGCACTGTAGGCCGCCCGGGCGAGGCTGCCGCCGACGCTCACCCGCTTCACGCCGAGTTCGAACAGCCGCGGCACGGGGATGCGATTGGCGGTGAGGCCCGCGACCACGTTGAGCGGGGCGGGGATCTCGGCGACGAGCCGGCTGATGGTGTCCTCGTCGTTCACGCCCGGCACGAAGATGCAGTCGGCGCCGGCATCCACATAGCGCTGCGCACGCGTAACGGACTCGGCGAACGGATCCCCGTCGAAGCTCGAGAAGTAGGCGTCGGTGCGGGCGTTCAGCACGAAGGTGCCGCGGGGCGCGGCATCCCGCGCGGCCGCGATGTTCTCGGTCGCGAGGCCGATGTCGAAGAGCACGCCGTCGGCCGCATCCTCGAGGTTGCCGCCGACGGCACCGGCCGACGCCGCCATCGCCACGGTGCGGTAGGGGTCCCCGTAGCCGAACTCCAGGTCGACGCTCATCGGACTCGGCACGGCGCGGAGGATCTCCTGCACGCGGTCGAGCATGGCGCTGAATCCCACGCCGCCGTCAGGCACCCCGTACGACCATGCGATCCCCGCGCTGGTGGTCGCGAGGGCGGGGAATCCCGACCTCGCAAGCAGACGGGCTGACCCGATGTCCCACACGTTCGGCAGGAGGAAGCCGTTTCCGTGGTGGAGCGCCAGGAACTGCTCGGCGTGTTCAGCAGACATGGCGGGACCTCCCGATCAGAAACGACTTCTCGTGGTCTATCGGATCGCCGTCACGCCGTCAACGGGCCGCCGGGGCGGTGGCCGTCACTTCTTGTGCTTGACCTTCTTGGCCTCGTCGGCTCCGTCCGCCTCGTCGGCTCCGTCCGCCTTGTCGGCTCCGTCCGCCGCATCCTCGGCGGGAGTCTCCCCGTCGAGTTCCACTGCGTCGACGATCTCGGCGGCGTCCTCGATCACCGCGGCGGCATCCGGGTCCGCGTCCCGCTTCGCGGCGTCCGCCTCGGCGAGCTCGAGCGGCATCTCGGGCCGGATGAGCTCCTTGACCTCGGCCATGAAGCTCGTGAGCTGGTGCTGCTGCCAGCGCAGCTGGCGCGTGCGGTCTTCGGCGTCGCGCAGCACCGACTGCGAGTGCACGGTGACGGTGTCGATGATGTGCTGGGCCTTGTCGCGGGCGCGGTCGAGGTGCTCGCGGGCGCGCACGCGGGCATCCGCCTCGATCTGCTGCGCCTGGGCGCGCATGAGCTTCTCGAAGTCGTCGGCCTTGCTCGAGACGCGTTGGGCGTGCTCGAGGGATGCCGTGACCTGCTCGTTGGCATCCTGCGTGATGCGCTCCGCGTGGGCGACGGCCTGGTTGTGCAGCACCAGGAACTCCTGCTGCGCGTCGTCCTGGCGGCGGGTCAGCGACTCCTCGAACTCGAGGGCGCGCTGGCGCAGCTCGCGCACGGCCTGCTCCGCGTCGGCACGGTCGCGGGACGTCTCGCGCGACACCATCGAGCGCAGCGCTGCGGCGCCCTTCTCGGCCTCGGAGCGAATGGCCGCGGCCTCCTGCTCGGCGTGCGAGACCTTCTCGGTCGCGTGCGCGGACTCGCGCTCCAGCTGCGCCTGGTGCGCGGTCAGCTCGGTGTCGATCCGCAGCCGCACCTGCTCGGCCTCGTGCTGCGCCTCCGCGATGATCGCCTCGGCCTCGGTCTGCGCCTCGCGACGGCGGTTGAGGATCTCCTCGCGCGCGGACTCGAGCAGCCGGTCGCCCTGCACGGTGGCGTTGCGGATGAGCACGCCCGCCTGCTCCTCGGCGACGCGCAGCACCTCTTCGAAGTGGTGGCGGTTCGCCGACTCGGCGCCGGCGCCGACCAGCTCGTCCGACAGGGTCTGCACCCTCTGCTCGGCCTTGGTCGCCCGCGCGGTCGCGGTGGTCAGCTCCGCGGTGAGCCGCTCGATCTCGTCGCGGTCGCCGGCGGTCGCGGCATCGAGCGCCGTCTGCAGCTTCGCAGCCTCGTCGCGCGCCGCGGCGCCGGCCTGCTGCTCGTCCTCGAGCCGCTTGGCGATCTCGCGGTTCTGCGCGTCGGTGGCGGCGAGGTCGGCTTCGAGGCGCTCCACGGTCTTGCGGTTCTGCGCGATCGCGGTGCGTGCCGCCCGGCGGTAGCGCTCCTCGAGCTGCGCCGCCTCGTCGTTCTTCGCCTGCAGCCGCGCGCTCAGGTCGGCGACGATGGCGTCGACCTCGTCGCGGTCGTAGCCACGGAACACGGTGGCGAACGTCGGGACCGCCGGCTCTCCCGCCGCAGAGACCAGGGCGTCGAACGGAGACGTGTCCGCGGTGTCATGCCGGTCGGAATGGTCGAACGTGTCGGGTGATTCGGGCATGGTTCGCTCTCGCGTCGAGGGTGGTCCGGGGGTCCGCGACGCGGGCGTGCCGGCATGCTCGCACGCGATGACCCAGTCGGATCGGAGGTCCGTCGAAAGGGGTGTGCCGCAGCGCGCGGAGCGGGGGTTCGATGGAAGAATACCCCGCCGCGGACCCGCAGAACCACAGGGAATCTCGCGCCCGTGGGCGATTCATCGGAACCCGAAAGGCGGGCGATCTCCGGCCGGGTCGCCGGATGCACCGGCGAGGGCGCACCGACGCCTCAGTCGGCGAACCGGCGACAGTCCGCGACGACGAGGATGCTGAGCGTCGGATCCGCCCCGACACGGCGGAACAGGGCGGGCGCGGCCGGCGGCTCGGCGCTCGCGCGCATGGCGTCGAGGGCGGCCCGGTCACGCCACAGGCTGTGGATCCGCCAGGCGCCGTCCGCGCCGCGGAGCAGCTCCGTGCGCAGCAGTCCGTCCGGGAGCGGCTGATCCATCAGTGCGGCGAACCCGGCCAGCAGGTCGTCCTCGTGATCCTCGGCGACGACGGCGCTCACCTCGGTCAGGATCTGTGCGGACATGGCCCCTCCTCGTGGCGTTCCGGATGTCGCTCCTCAGTGTGCACCCGCGGATCAGTGTGCACCCGCGGATCAGTGTGCACCCGCGGAGCCACCGGCTCCAGAGCGGGCGAGGTCGAGACCGCCCACCAGCAGGTCGACCCCGAACGCGAACTCGACCGCGGGATCGCCGTCGCCGTCCGGCGACGCCGCGGCCTCCGGCGCGACCACTCCGACGCTGTCGTACTG
>DATMTQ010000288.1:0-9525 GCA_035564095.1 Microbacterium sp.
CACGCCGCGCACCCGCATCGGCAACCCGGAGACCGGGCTCGGGATCCTCGCCGCAGCCGGGGCGACGTTCCGGCTGCCGGCGATCGTCGGGCAGGCCCGCGCAGCCGAGCTGCTGCTGACCGGTCGCGTGCTGGATGCCGCCGAGGCCGTGGAGTGGGGCATCCTGTCGTCGCTGCACGAACCGGGCGCGCTGATGGATGCCGCGCACGCGATCGCCGACCGCATCGTCGCGAACGACGCCCTGGCGACCCAGTACACGAAGCGGGCGCTCTCGGCTCCGCGCGAAGCGCACCCCGAGATCGAATACGAGCTGCAGGCCGAGCTGTTCGAGCGGCCCGAGAAGAGGGAGCGGATGACGGCGTTCCTGGACCGGAAGGCGAAGCGATGACCGCGGTTCCCGAGAACGTCGGGGTGATCGGCGGCGGCCGGATGGGCGCGGGGATCGCCCACGCGTTCCTGCTGGCCGGCGCGCGCGTGCACGTGGTGGAGCAGGATGCCGCGGCGGTGTCGGCCGCACAGGCCCGCGTCGGCGCACTGCTGCAGGGCTCCCGGGACCGCGGGATGACGGTGCCGGACGAGACGGCCCTGAGCGTCGGCACCGACGTCGCCTCCTTCGCAGCCTGCGGACTCGTCGTAGAGGCCGTGCCGGAGGACCCGGAGCTGAAGGTGCAGGCGCTCGCCCGTGCGGAGGCGGTGCTCGGAGCGCAGTCGGTGCTGGCATCCAACACCTCGTCGCTGTCGATCGAGGCGTTGGCCGCGGTGCTCGAGCGCCCCGGGGCGTTCCTCGGCATGCACTTCTTCAACCCCGTCCCGTCGTCGAAGCTCGTCGAGCTCGTCGTGGGCCCGCAGACGGCGGAGCAGACCCGGGAGCGGGCCGTCGGCTGGATCGCGGCGCTCGGCAAGGCGCCGATCGTGGTGCGGGACGCGCCCGGTTTCGCGTCGAGCCGCCTCGGCGTGGCGCTCGGTCTCGAGGCGATCCGCATGGTGGAAGAGGGCGTCGCCTCCGCCGCCGACATCGACGCTGCGATGCAGCTCGGATACGGGCATCCGATGGGGCCGCTGCGCACCACCGACATCGTCGGGCTCGACGTGCGGCTGGCGATCGCGGAGGAGCTGCACGCGCGGCTCGGCGACCGGTTCGCACCGCCGGAGCTGCTGCGCCGGCTGGTTGCCGACGGGCGCCTCGGCCGCAAGACCGGGCACGGATTCTACGAATGGAGCGAACGATGAGCGGTGTGCTGCCGAGCCATGTGAAGGGCGCCTGGGTGACCCCGGACGACCCGGACGCGACGATCGTGCGGGATGCCTCGACCGGCGTCGAGGTGTGCCGGGTGTCGAGCGCCGGCGTCGACCTCGCCGGCGCCCTGGACTACGCCCGGGATGCGGGGCAGCGCAGCCTCGGCCGGCTGACCTTCCACCAGCGCGCGCTGCTGCTGAAGCAGTTCGCTCTCGCACTCGGCGCGCACAAGGAAGAGCTGTACGCTCTGTCGGCCGCGGCGGGCTCGACCGCCCGGGATGCGATGATCGACGTCGACGGCGGTATCGGCGTGCTGTTCACGTACTCGTCCAAGGGGCGACGCGAGCTGCCGAACGCGCAGCTCATCGTCGACGGACCGGTGGAACCGCTCTCCAAGGACGGCTCGTTCTCCGGTCAGCACGTGCTCACGCGCCTGCCCGGCGTCGCGGTGCAGATCAACGCGTTCAACTTCCCCATGTGGGGACCCCTGGAGAAGTTCGCGCCCGCGTTCCTCGCCGGGATGCCCAGCCTCGTCAAGCCCGCCACGCCCACCGCGTACGTCACGGAGGCGTGGGTGCGGATCCTCCTCGACACCGGGCTCGTGCCCGAGGGCTCGCTGCAGCTCGTCAGCGGCGCCATCCCCGGCCTGCTCGCACAGCTGCAGCTCGGCGACCTCGTCTCGTTCACGGGCAGCGCGTCGACAGCGGTGCGCTTGCGCGCCGAGCTGCCGGACGATGTGCGGTTCACGGTCGAGACGGACTCCATCAACGCCTCGGTGCTCGGGCTCGACGCCGTGCCCGGCACGCCCGCGTTCGACGCGTACGTCCGCCAGCTGTTCACCGAACTGACCGCGAAGACGGGTCAGAAGTGCACGGCGATCCGCCGTGCGATCGTTCCCGCCGACCGCGTGGAGGCGCTCGTCGACGCGCTTCGCGCCATGATCGACAGCCGGGTGCGGATCGGCGATCCGCGCACCGAGGGGGTCACGATGGGACCGCTCGTCTCGCTCGAACAGCGCGACGAGGTGCTGCGCAACGTGCAGCGCCTGCAGGATGCCGGCGGCGATCTGCTGCTGGGCGGTCCCGAGGCTCCCGCCGGCGCCGACCCGGCCGGCGCGTTCGTCGGTCCCATGCTGCTCGGCTTCGCCGACGCGACGACGCCCGAGGCGCACGAGATCGAGGCGTTCGGGCCGGTCGCGACGCTGCTCACCTACCGCACGGTAGAGGAGGCCTCCGACATCGTCGCCCGCGGCGGCGGATCGCTCGTGACCTCCCTGGTCACCGACGACCCGGCGCTCGCGGCATCCTTCGTCGCACGCACCGCGGCGTACAACGGTCGCGTGCTCGTGCTCAGCTCCGTCAACGCCCGCACCTCGACCGGGCACGGATCCCCGGTGCCGCACCTGGTGCACGGCGGCCCGGGCCGAGCCGGGGGCGGGGAGGAGCTCGGGGGCATCCGCGCCGTGCGGCACCACATGCAGCGCACCGCGATCCAGGGCTCGCCCGAGATGCTCACCGCGATCACCGGCGTGTGGCACGAGGGCGCCACGACGGACACGACGCGGCATCCGTTCCGCAAGTCGCTCGCCGAACTGCATCTGGGCGACCGGTTCGCCAGCGGGCCGCGCGAGGTGACTCTCGACGACATCGAGCACTTCGCCGAGTTCACCGGGGACACCTTCTACGCGCACATGGACGAGGAGGCGGCGGCCGCGAATCCGTTCTTCCCCGGTCGGGTCGCTCACGGCTATCTGCTGGTGTCGTTCGCCGCCGGGCTGTTCGTCGATCCCGCACCCGGTCCCGTACTGGCGAACTACGGGCTGGAGAACCTGCGGTTCCTCACGCCCGTCTCGCCCGGCGACAGTGTGCGGGTGACGCTCACTGCGAAGCAGATCACCCCCCGCGAGACCGACGACTACGGCGAGGTGCGGTGGGATGCCGTGCTGCGCAACCAGCGAGACGAGGTCGTCGCGACCTACGACGTGCTGACGCTCGTCGCGAAGGACTGACCCGGAGCGGTGCTCGGCGCGCCGGGCGAGAGGCTGGGCGAAGCTAGCATCGCATGATGGAGCTGTCGTCGGAATCCCTGGTGCTGAGGATGCCGGCGCGCGACGATGTTCCCTCCCTGGTGCGAATGTGCGCGGATCCGTTGATCGTCCGTTACACCTCCGTGCCCGATCCGTATCCCGAGTCCGCGGCGATCGCGTACATCGACGAGGTCATCCCGGCATGGTGGGCATCGGGCCGGAAACGCGTGTGGTTCATCGCCCGGCATTCTGACCCGGCGACGATGATGGGGATGGTCGACCTCTTCGACATCGACCGGAGGACGGGCGAGGCAGCCGTCGGCTACTGGCTGGGCCGCGAGTTCCGCGGGGCGGGCGTCATGGCGGAATGCCTGGCCGCCGTCGTCGCGCACGCCTTCGCGCCGCCGGTCGCGGGCGGCCTCGGACTGACGCGCATCCGCTGGCAGGCTGCCGCCGAGAACGTGCCGTCGTGGCGCGTGGCGGAACGAATCGGATTCACCCTGGACGGCGTGCACCCCGCTGCGCTGCTGCAGCGCGGTCAAGCGGTCGATGCCGTGCTCGCGCATCTGGACAACCCGCTGACCGCCGCGAGCGTGACGGCGATCGCGGACGAGGACTGAACCCTCGTCCGCTACCCGGCGGCGTCCGGTTTCCTCGCGAGCCAGGTGAGGAGCGTGGACGCCAGCGTATACACCTCGCCGCCGCGCTGCTCGCGGACCTCGCTCGGCTCCGACCGCCGGCCGGCGACCGTGAAATCGGGGAACAGGGCCGAGAGCAGGCCGAGCGTCTCGGCGGAGGTCATCGCGCTCTCGAGCAGGGCGGGGCGACGGTCGCCGTGGGCATCGATCTCGAACCGGTCCACGACGAACCCCAGCGCGAGCACCCCGCCCGGGGTCAGCGCCGCCCGGGCGCGTTCGAGGAGCAGCCGCACGGACGCGAGATCCGGAAGATGCTCGACGGCCGAGAACGCGAACACCAGATCGGCGCCGGTCTCGAACTCGAAGGTCGACAGGTCCACGGCGCGCGTCCGCAGCTGCGCTCCGAGGCCGCCGGGAACGGCATCCCGCAGCTGCTCCAGCGCCGAGTCGAGCAGATCGACCGCCCAGACGGTCGAGCCCTCCGGGAGCGCCTCGAGCAGGGGGATGGTGTGTCGGCCGATCCCGGCGCCGAGATCGTATGCCACGACGGGCCGGTCCGCGGCGAGCAGTGCGAGCGCGTCGGTCAGCAGCGGGTGCGGCCGCGCAAGCCATGTGCCCGGCTCGCCGAGCTCGGCGACGGCGTAGAGCTCCTCGTGGTAGCGCACCGTCTCGCGGCGGGCCCGGTCGAAGTCGGAGATCGGCTCCGGCGCGCGCTCGTGATCCCCGTCCCGGTCGTCCATGCCTGAACGCTACCGTCTCGTCGCGGGGCGTGGCAGCCTCGGCCGCGGAACGACGACGGCGTCCGCTCAGCGCAGGTCGTACACCCGCTTGTACTTGCCCTCCGACCGCGGCAGCGCGCCGGGTTCTTCGAGCACGATGTCGACCGTCGTGCCGATGTGCTGCTTGATGCGCTTCTGCAGCACGTCGCTGGCCGCCTCGCACGTCTCCCGGTCGAGCGCGGGATGCCGCTCGATCCGCACCGTGAGCGCGTCGAGCTGCCCGCGCCGGGACAGCTCGAGGATGAAATGCGGGGTGAGCTGCTCGATGCCGAGCACGAGCTCCTCGATCTGCGTGGGGAAGAGGTTCACCCCCCGCAGGATGATCATGTCGTCGTCGCGGCCGGTCACCTTCTGCATCCGGCGCATGCCGGGGCGGGCGGTTCCGGGAAGCAGCCGGGTGAGGTCGCGCGTGCGGTAGCGGATGACCGGGAACGCCTCCTTGGTGAGCGACGTGAACACGAGTTCCCCGAGCGCGCCGTCGGCCACCGCCGCCCCGGTCTCGGCGTCGATCGTCTCGGGCAGGAAGTGGTCCTCCCAGATGTGCGGACCGTCCTTGGTCTCCACGCACTCGTTCGCGACACCCGGGCCGATCACCTCGCTGAGCCCGTAGATGTCGACGGCGTCGAGGTCGAAGCGCTGCTCGATCGTGGTGCGCATCTCGTTGGTCCACGGCTCGGCCCCGAGGATCGCGACCTTCAGCGAGGTCGAGCGCGGATCGATGCCGGAGGCCTCGAGGGCGTCGCCGATCGTGAGCAGGTAGCTCGGCGTGCACGAGATGGCGTCGGGCCGGAAGTCGGTGATCAGCTGGGCCTGCCGAGCGGTCTGCCCGCCCGAGATCGGGATGACGGTGGCACCGAGCGCCTGGGCGCCGTCGTGCAGGCCCAGCCCGCCGGTGAACAGGCCGTAGCCGTACGCGTTGTGCAGCAGCATCCCGCGCCGCACGCCGGCGGCGCGCAGTGACCGCGCGACGAGTGACGCCCACCGGTCGAGGTCGCCCTGCGTGTAGCCGACGACGGTCGGGCGGCCGGTCGTTCCGGAGGACGCGTGGATGCGCCGCACCTCGTCCATCGGCACGGCGAACATACCGAAGGGGTACGACTGGCGCAGGTCCTCCTTGGTGGTGAACGGCAGCCTCTGCACGTCCGACAGTTCGCGGATGTCGTCGGGATGCACCCCGGCGGCGTCGAACTTCGCGCGATACAGGGGCACGTTCCGGTAGGCATGGTGCACCGTCCACTGCAGCCGC
This sequence comes from Microbacterium sp., assembly GCA_035564095.1. GTDB lineage: Bacteria > Actinomycetota > Actinomycetes > Actinomycetales > Microbacteriaceae > Microbacterium. Next base: position 5,927 of record DATMTQ010000288.1, read on the forward strand.
TCGAGCTGCAGCGCGCGCAGCGCGTCCACGCTCAGCCGCTCCTCGGGATCGAGGTCGGCGGTCTCCGGGGCGGTCACGTGCTGGGCGGTGGACATGGCGGCATCCTTGTCGGGTCGAAGCGGAGGGGGTCGCGGGTTCAGAGGGGACGGTTCGTGGTGAAGGACCGGCCGCGGAACTCGGCGACCACATCGCCGGTCTCGTCCGTCACGGTCACGTCGTAGAGCCCGTTGCGTCCGCTGCGCACGCGGCGCACGGCCGTCGCGGTGAGCGTCTGCCCGGCGGTCGTCGACTTGAGGAAGGCGATGTCGGCCCCGGCGGCGACGGTCACCTTCTCGTCCTCGTTGCAGGCGTAGGCGAAGGCGGTGTCGGCCAGGGCGAACACCAGCCCGCCGTGGGTGATCGCGAAACCGTTGGTCATGTCCTCGCGCACGAGCATCGACATCACGGCGTGTCCCGGCTCGTTCACCTCGATGCGGATCCCGAGCGCCTGGGCGGCGCGGTCGTTCTGCATCATCGTGTGCGTGGATCGGGTGGCATCCGGCATCCTGTTCTCCTTCGAACCGGGCATCGAACCGTCTGTGCCAGAGTATGCCATAATTACTGAACGAACGGTTGGTATTTCCCGACGGGAGGTCGACGATGACCGAGACGATCACGGCCGACGACGAGCTGCAGGCGGACTTCGATGCGCTCATCGCCGCGGATCAGCGCATCGAGCCGCGGGATTGGATGCCCGACGCCTACCGGCGCACGCTCATCCGCCAGATCTCGCAGCATGCGCACTCCGAGATCATCGGCATGCAGCCGGAGGGCAACTGGATCACCCGGGCGCCGAGCCTCAAGCGCAAGGCGATCCTGATGGCGAAGGTGCAGGACGAGGCGGGTCACGGCCTGTACCTCTACGCGGCCGCGCAGACGCTCGGCATCGCGCGGGACGTGATGACGCAGCAGCTCATCGACGGCAAGGCGCGCTACTCGTCGATCTTCAACTACCCGACGCCGACGTGGGCGGACATGGGCGCGATCGGCTGGCTCGTCGACGGCGCCGCGATCTGCAACCAGGTGCCCTTGTGCCGGGCGTCGTACGGCCCGTACGGGCGGGCGATGGTGCGCATCTGCAAGGAGGAATCCTTCCACCAGCGGCAGGGTTTCGAGATCCTGCTGACGCTGATGCAGGGCACCGAGGCGCAGCGGGAGATGGCGCAGGACGCCGTGAACCGGTGGTACTGGCCGAGCCTCATGATGTTCGGCCCGCCCGACGACGAGTCGCCCAACTCGGCGCAGTCGATGGCGTGGAAGATCAAGCGCTTCTCCAACGACGACCTGCGTCAGCGCTTCATCGGGATGCTGGTGCCGCAGGCCGAGGCGCTCGGCGTCATCCTGCCCGACCCCGAGCTGCGCTGGGACGAGCAGAACCAGCGCTGGATCACCAGCGAGATCGACTGGCACGAGTTCCAGGAGGTGCTCGCCGGCCGCGGGCCGATGAACGCCCACCGGCTGCTGCACCGTCGCGACGCCCACGAAGACGGGGCGTGGGTGCGCGAGGCCGCCGCAGCCTATGCCCGCAAGCACGCGGGGCCGATGCGCCCTGAGCCTGTCGAAGGGCAGTCCCCTCGCGAACGAGAGGCCGCCTGATGTCCGCTCCCGGTTCCGACACGACCCGCACCGACGCCCCCGAGATCTGGCCGCTGTGGGAGGTCTTCGTGCGCGCGTCGCGCGGCCTCAGCCACGTGCACGTCGGCTCGTTGCACGCGCCAGACCCCGACATGGCGTTGCGCAATGCGCGCGATCTGTACACGCGGCGCGGCGAGGGCGTCTCGATCTGGGTGGTGCCGTCCGAGGCGATCACCACGAGCGACCCCGGCTCCAAGGGGGCCATGTTCGAGAGCCCGGCCGGCAAGAACTACCGGCACGCCAAGTACTACACCGCGTCCGAGGGGGTGCCGCACCTGTGAGCGAGACCTCCCCCCGGTCGTCGAGACAGACCTCCCCCCGGTCGCCCCGCGAGCGACGCGAGACGAAACGCGATGATCCGCACGGCACGGTGACCGTCGACGAGCTCACCCTCAGCGCCGAACTTGCCGGCGGCGAGGGCGTCGCGGCATCCGCCGACGTCGCCGAATACGCCCTCTGGCTCGGCGATGACGCGCTCATCCTGTCGCAGCAGCTGGGCGCGTGGATCTCCCGCGCCCCCGAACTCGAGGAGGACGTCGCCCTCGGCAACATCGCGCTCGACCTGCTCGGCCATGCCCGCAGCCTGCTGCGGTACGCCGGAACCTGGGACGGCCGCACTGAAGACGACCTCGCCTACTTCCGCGACGAACCGGACTGGCGCACCGCGTGGCTGTTCCAGCAGCCGAACGGCGACTTCGCGCACACGATCGCCCGGCAGCTGGCGGCTTCCTGCTTCCAGTTCGAGCTGTACACCGCGCTGCAGCGGTCGTCGGATGCGACCCTCGCCGCGATCGCGGCCAAGTCGGTGCGGGAGGTCGAGTACCACCGCGACCACGCCGTGCAGTGGACGCTCCGCCTCGCCGACGGCACGGACGAGTCGCGCCGGCGCATGGTCACCGCGGTGACCGACGTGTGGCCGTACGTCGACGAGCTGTTCCGCGACGAGCCGCTCGTCGAGCGTCTCGCACAGGATGCCCCCGGCACGGCGGTGCGTCCGTCCACCCTGCGCGCCGGTTTCGACGGGGTGATCGCCGCCGTGTTCGCGGAATGCGGCCTCGAGGTGCCCGCGCTGCCGCCGAGCTCCGCCGGCGGCCGGCACGGCATCCACTTCCCGTCGATGGGGTTCCTGCTCGCCGAGATGCAGGTGCTCGCAAGGCAGCATCCGGGGGCGACATGGTGAGTGGTGCAACCGCCTGGGACATCGCGGCATCCGTGCACGATCCCGAGATCCCGGTGCTGTCGATCGCGGACCTCGGGGTGCTGCGCGACGTGCGCGACGACGGGGATGCCGTCACCGTCACGATCACGCCCACGTACTCCGGATGCCCCGCCGTGGACACGATCCGCGACGACCTCGTGCTCGCGCTGACCGCCGCCGGATTCGCTCGCGTCGACGTGCGCACGGTGCTCGCACCCGCCTGGACGACGGACTGGATCACCCCGCACGGGCGCGAGGCGCTCGCCGCCTTCGGCATCGCGCCGCCCGGACCCGTCACCGCACGCACCGGCCCGATCCCGCTGCGGCTGTCGGTGAAATGCCCGCGCTGCGGGTCGCTCGACACGCGTGAACTCGCCCGCTTCGGCTCGACCTCGTGCAAGGCGCTGTATCAGTGCCGCTCGTGCGACGAGCCCTTCGATCACTTCAAGGCGCACTGATGATCCCGGCACGCGGACGCTTCCACACGCTGACGGTGGTCGACGTGCGGCCGCTCACCGACGAGTCCATCGAGGTGACGTTCGCCGTGCCGGCCGACCTCGTCGACGACTACCGGTACCTGCCCGGACAGAACGTGGCGCTCCGGGCCACCATCGACGGGCGCGAAGTGCGCCGCTCGTACTCGCTGTGCCGCGCGCCGCGCCCTTCGACAGGCTCAGGGACCGGGGGGTCGGGCTCAGGGACCGGGGGGTCGGGCTCAGGGACCGGG
>DATMTQ010000289.1:0-2633 GCA_035564095.1 Microbacterium sp.
ATCGCCCACGCGGCGCAGGAGTTCGGCATCCGCGCCTTCCTCGGCCCGTCGTACCGCTCCGGCGTGCATTTCACCGACGACGACGGCAGCTCAGGCATCTTCTGGGACGCCGCGCGCGGGGAAGCCGGATTCGCCGACGCGGTGCGCTTCCTCGACACGGTCGACGCGTGGGACGACCCGCTCATCACCGGCGTGCTGGCGCCGTGCCGCATCGAGACGCTGCGCGAGAGCCTCCTCGCCGAGACGGGCCGGGTCGCCACCGAGCGCGACGTGCTGGTGCGGGTGCACGCGTTCCAGTGGCTGGGCGAGCGGGAGCACTTCCGCCGCGAGTCGGATGCCACCCAGCTCGAGGTGCTCGCGCGCTGCGGGCTGCTCAACGACCGGCTGATCATCGCGCACGGGTCGTACCTCGACCTGCACAGCGCGGTGGACGGGGTCGACGGCGGAGAGCTCGCGACGATCGTGGCATCCGGGGCATCCATCGTGCACTGCCCGCTCACCAACGCGCGGTACGCGATGTGGCTGGAGGACGTCGCGCGGTACCGGGATGCCGGCGTCAACTTCGCGCTCGGGTCGGACTCGTTCCCGCCCGACATGATCCGCTCCATCGACCAGGGCATATCGCTCGCCAAGGCGCAGCGTCCCGACCGACCGTCGGGGTCGCTGGCGGAGTACTTCGAGGCCGCGACCCTCGGCGGGGCGAAGGCGCTGCACCGGCCCGACCTCGGGCGCGTGGAGGCGGGAGCCGCCGCCGACCTCGTCGCCTTCGCGCTGGACGACATCCGGATGGGCGCCGTCGAAGACCCGATCCGCACCCTGGTGCTGGCCGGCACCGCGCGCGACGCCGTGTTCTCGATGGTCGCCGGCCGCGTGGTCATGCGCGACGGGATGCTGCCCGGGGTGGATCTCGAGCAGCTGCGTCGCGACGGCCAGCGGATCTTCGACCGGCTGCGCGCGTCGTACGCCGAGCGCGACTACGCCGGGCTGGATGTGGACGAGCTGTTCCCGCCGGTCTTCCCCCTCGAAGGCTGAGCCCGCGCTGAGCCCGTCGAAGCGTGGGCCGCACCCGACCGAAGCCCCCTCGTTCCAAACGAGGGACCTCCGGCGGCGGGCGCCTCCGACCCGCCGCGCCCCGCGTAACCTCGAGACCATGAGCGCATCCGACGTCATCCCCGAGAAGTCCCGCCGCCTGCTCGAGCTGCCCCTGTACGGGCACCTCGGCACCATCCGCCCGGACGACACCGTGCAGGTGACGCCCATGTGGTACGAATTCGACGGCGAGCACCTCCGCTTCACGCACACCGACAAGCGCCAGAAGTACCGCAACCTGCAGCACAACGCGGCGATGGCGCTGTCGATCCTCGACCCCGACGTCCCGTTCCATTACCTCGAAGTCGCCGGGCGCCTCGTCGAGGTCGTGCCCGACCCGGAGGGCGCGTTCTATGTGCGCCTGCAGAACCGCTACGGCATCGACGGCGACACTCCCCCGGCCGACAAGGCCCACCGCGTCATCCTCGTGATGTCGGTCGAGCGCTCCACCCACCAGTGAGCCGCGCCCCGATCGCCGGAAGGTGAGCCGCACGCCGCCGAGCCGGGTCGCGCCCGAGCGGCCCGCGATGACCCGCGGGATGCTGCTGGTGCTCGTCGCGCTGACGGCATCCGCCCCGCTGTCGGTCGACGTGTACACACCGTCGCTGCCGGCGATCGAAGCGCAGCTCGGCGGCGGCCCCGCGTTCGCCGAGGGGACCGTCACCGCCTGCCTGCTCGGCATCGCGGTGGGGCAGCTGGTGTGGGGCCCGCTGTCCGACCGAATCGGCCGGCGGCCGATCGTGCTGTGGGGCGCGATCGGGTGGACCGTGGCATCCCTGCTGTCGGCCGTGAGCGTCTCGGGCGGGATGCTGCTCGGCGCCCGCACGATGTCCGGCCTGTGCGGCGCGGCGGGCATCGTCGTGGCGCGCAGCATCGTGCGCGACGTCGCCCGCTCCGCGCACGACATCTCGTCCACCGTCGGGCTGCTGGCCATGGCGACCGCGGTCGCGCCGATCGTCGCGCCGGTCATCGGCACGGGCATCGCGCTGCTGTGGGGCTGGCGGGCCGACTTCGTCGCACTCACGGTCGCGGGTGCCGCGATGGTCACGGGCGTGCTGCTGCTCGTTCCCGAGACGCTGACGCAGCGGTATCCGTCCCCGATCAACCCGCTTCCCGCGCTGCGCGACCGGCAGGTGCGGGCGGCTGCCCTGTCGATCGGGGTGTTCGCGCTCGGGTTCTACGCGTACGTTTCCTCGGCCTCGTTCATCGTCGAGCGGCAGTACGGGCTGCCGTCGGGCATGTTCGCGCTCGCCTTCGGAACGAACGCCGCCGCGATGCTGGTGTCGAACGCGGTGTTCCGGCGGATGTCGCGCACCCGGCATCCCTCGTTCGCGCTGCGGCTCGGCCTCGCGATCGCCGCATGCGGGGGCGCCGGGATGACCGTGTTCAGCACGGTCGGGATGCCGCCCTGGACGGTGTGGATCGCGTCGACCGCGTTCGCGGCCGGGGCGGGACTCGTGATGCCCTCGGCGCACAGCTGGGCGCAGCTGACCCCGGTCGCCGCCGGCGCCGCGTCGGCCGCGACCGGCGCGCTGCAGTTCGGC
>DATMTQ010000290.1:0-2902 GCA_035564095.1 Microbacterium sp.
GACGGCGTCGCGGCCGGCCCCCGGGCCGACGCCCTGCGCGAGCGGGCCCGTCAGCGGCAGTGGTCGGGCACCGGGGCCGCCGGCATCCATCAGCGGGCGGACCTCGCCGAGCTCGCCGCTGAACTCGACGCCGACACGGCCCAGCTCACGTACGTCTACTCCGGCTCCGCGCTGTCGGCGCTCGTGGTCACGGATCACGGCGCCCGGCTGTTCGATCTGCCCGATGCACGCGAGGCACGCGACGCGCTCCCCGGCCTGCGCGCCGACCTCGACATGGCCGCCACGGTCACCGGACCCATGGCCCGCGTCGTGCGGCGTTCCCTCGACGAGCGGCTCGCGTGGATCTCGCGGGCCATCCTCGACGGGCCGCTGCGCGCCGTCACCGCGCGCCGCATCGTGCTGACCGCGCCCGGCGTGCTCTCCGGCATCCCGTGGGCACTGCTGCCCGGCATGCGCGGGCGCGTGTTCACGCTCACGCCCTCGGCGTCGCGCTGGCTGCGCACCCGACCGGCCGGGCGCTACGAAGCGGTGGGACTCGTCAGCGGACCGCACGTCGTGCGCGGCGAGGCCGAGGTGGATGCCGCGGCCGCCGCCTGGCGCGCGGACTCCTCCCACATCGGGGTGCTGCGCGGACCGGAGGCGGTCGTGCCCGCCGTCACCACGCTCGCCGGCGACGTCGACGTGCTGCACGTCGCCGCGCACGGGCGGCACGTCGCCGACACACCGATGTTCTCGGCCCTCGAGCTCGCGGACGGTCCCCTGTACGGCTACGACGTCGACCAGATCGCCCACGTGCCCGAGGTGGTCGTGCTGTCGGCGTGCGAGGCGGGCCGCTCGTCGGTGCGCTGGGGCGAGGAAGCCGTCGGGATGACCCGGGTGTGGCTGCATGCGGGCGCGCGGGCCGTGGTCGCGACGCCGGTGATCGTGGCGGACGACGCGGCCTGCGAGCTGCTGGGTGCGATGCACACCGGCCTGGCGACCGGACTCGGGGCATCCGAGGCTCTGGCCCAGGCGGCGATCGAGACCGGGATCGTCGCGCCGTTCCAGGTGTACGGCTCCGGTTTCTGACGTCCGTGTATCAGGCCCGGGCACCGGTGCTCTTGAGCTGTCGAGGACGTTGAACTGGGGAACGGCCTCGGGGCCCGCAGATCACTTATGGGGAGCGGCGACGGGTGCTGCTGATCTGTCGGGCCCCGCTGACCGTCTGGGGCGGTCAGGGGGGATGACGGGACGTGCGCGGTCAGCGGCTGGAATTGCCGGTCCGGCCGCGCACGATCCCGACGAAGGTCTCGACCTCGGGCGTCGTGCGCTCGGCCTCCCACGCCAGCGCCACCGTCGAGACCGGGGCCTCGCGCAGCGGGCGGTAGTCGGTGTCCTTGCGGTGGTGCAGCCGGGCCAGCGACATCGGCACGAGCACGATGCCGACGCCCGCGGCGACCGTCGCGATGGCGTCCTCGGTCGTCTGCGGGGCCTCGAAATCCGGGGCGGCGGTGCCGGGCACGGCGAGGCCGAGCACGTCGTCACGGGGGACGATGACCACCTCGCCGGCGAGGTCCGCCGTGTCGAGCTCGTCGGCGGCGGTGAGGTGCGAGTCGGCCGCCATCACGACGACGGTGACCTCGTCGTACAGGCGGATGACGTGCAGGCCCGCGGTGTCGATGGGCAGTCGCACGAGGGCGGCGTCCACACCGGCGAGGGCGGTCCGCTGGTCCGCGACCGGGATGGGCTCGAGGAGGAGCCGGGTCTGCGGCATCCGCTCGTTCCAGATGTCGATCCACTTGCCGGGCGTCGCGCCGGGGACCGCGCCGAGCGTGAAGGTCTCGGCCGGAGGCGCGACCGCGGGGGCTGCGGGCTTCGGCTGCACGGGCGGCTTGCCGTTCGCGGGCCTGCTGTTCGTCGGCTTGCCGGCCGGCGGCTTGCGGCCCTTGGCCGGCCCGCCGAAGGGACGACGGCCCGGTCCCGGACCCCGTCGCGCACCAGCCATGGGTCCAGGGTATCGGCGAGCCGCTAGCCTGGCCGCATGCTCTCTGTGATCGGCCTGGTGGTCGCCGCCCTCGCTGCCCTGCTGCACGTGTACATCTGGGTGATGGAGAGCATCACCTGGCGCAGGCCGGGCACGTGGCGGCGGTTCGCGGTGCGCGATCAGGATGCCGCGGACGTGGTGCAGCCGATGGCGTTCAACCAGGGGTTCTACAACCTGTTCCTCGCAGTGCTGGCCGGGCTCGGCGTCGTCCTGGTGGCCGTCGGTGCCGACGTGGTCGGCCGCACGCTCGCATACGCCGGGCTGGGGTCGATGCTCGGCGCGGCCGTGGTGCTGGCCGCGTGCGGCCGGAAGTACCACCGTCCGGCGGTGCTGCAGGGCGCGCTGCCGCTCATCGCGCTCGTGCTGCTGCTGGCGTGACGTCAGGCGGCGAGGCGCAGGCCCCGGCGGTCGGTCGCGACGTGTTCGCCCTCGTGGATCGTGACGTCGTCGCCGATCAGAGAGCCGGCCTGCACGATCGCGTGATCGCCGACGTGCGTGCGCACCCCGATCTTGGCCTTCGCTCCGATGGCGGCTCCCGGGCCGATGTGCGCGTGCGCCTGGATGTCGGCGTCGGGGCCGATCACGGCATCCGACTCGACCCACGCCCCGGTGCCGATGTGCGCGCCGGCGGCGACATGCGCGCCGGGCTCGACATACGCTCCGGTCTCGACCAGGGCGGTCGGGTGAACCTTGGCTCCGTGCGCGACGAGACCCCGGCCATTGACGTGCTTGCGGTAGCGCAGCGCCTCGCCCTGGTCGTTCTCGATGTCCACGTAGTTCTTTCCCACGATCTCCTCCGTACCGGATACAACAGGATCCCTGGAAGGGGTATTCCCCGGCGCCGGTCGGTGGTATAACCCTGCGGACGCTGGTCGTTGG
>DATMTQ010000291.1:0-30737 GCA_035564095.1 Microbacterium sp.
GCGGGGCGGGCAGCAGCCGGAGCGTGACCTCGGTGATGATCCCGAGCGTGCCCTCGCTGCCGACGAAGAGCTTCATGAGCGAGAGCCCCGCGACATCCTTGATCAGCGGCCCGCCCAGCCGCAGCGCGCGTCCGTCGGCGAGCACCACCTCGATGCCGAGCACGTAGTCGGTGGTGACGCCGTACTTCACGCAGCACAGGCCGCCGGCGTTCGTGGCGATGTTGCCGCCGATGGAGCAGATCTCGAAGGATGCCGGATCCGGCGGATACCAGAGGCCCTCCGCCGCGACAGCCGCCTTGAGCTCCGCATTGAGGACGCCGGGCTGGACGGTCACGGTGCGCGTCGACGGGTCGATGCGCAGCTGGCGCATGCGGGCCGTGCTCAGCACGATGCCGCCGTCGACCGCCGACGCGCCGCCGGACAGTCCGGTGCCCGCGCCCCGCGGCACCACCGGGATGCCATGGGCTGCGGCGACCCGGACGACGTCCTGCACCTGGGCGGTCGTGGACGGGAAAACGACCACGAGCGGGACGCCGGCATCCGGATCGAACGCGCGGTCCTGCCGGTACGGGGCGGTGGCCTCCGGATCGGTGAGGATCGCATCGGGCGGCAGGATCTCCGCGAGTTCAGCGAGGATTCCGGGTGCCGCGTCGTCTCCCACCCGGCCAGCCTACGCCCGGCGGCGAAGGCCCCGCCGGCGGGGCTTTCGCACGGATGCGGATGCCGTAGTGGCCGCAGCGGCGCGATCGCGGGCATCCTTCCGCTCTCGCCAGGCGCGCACCGCCTCGTCGACGTCGCGGGTGGGGGTGACCACCGGCGGACCGCCGAGCAGCTGTCGCCGCGCTTCGACCACGCGGCGGTTGAAGTCCTCGACGGCCTCGCGCACATCGGATTCGCGGTGCAGGCGGTCGAGGCGCTCGTCGAGCTCGCGGTCCTCGACGCGCAGCATGAGGGCGGGCGGACCGAGGCCGGTGAGCTTCTCGGTCTGGATCTTGCGACGGATCCACCAGTCCGGGTCGTGGTGGTCGCCGAGTCCGGGAAGCGGCTTGCCGGCGCCCGGAAGGTCGTCGAATTCACCGCGCCGGATCGCCTGCTGGATCACAGTCTCGACGTACGCCGCGCGCTCGAGCTCCGAGGATCCGGCGTAGGTCCGGCCGGTGTCCGTGCCGGGCTCGCCGTACAAGTCGGGGCGCTCCCGCCGGAGCTTCTCGATGCGGTACTCGGCGGCGGCCTCGCGCGGGTCGTGCCGGTCCTTCGGCTGGTCGGGCATCGGCATCCTCCTCGCACTCGCACGCCGCGGACATCTCGACCCTACGCGCGCCACGCGGAGGGCGGCTCAGAAGACGGCCACCAGGACCGTCTCGTCGTGGTCCGACCGCGTCGCCGAAAGCGGCACGACGACGTACTCGCCCTCGCGGCGGGCCCCGGCGACGGTCGCCGTCTCGCCGTGCCAGACGACCTGCTGTCCGATGGTGACGGTGGCATCCGCCCCTGCCGGAACCGCGATCGTACCGGCGGTGTCGCGGGGCGCCCGCAGGGTTGCCTGCAGACGGCCTGCCGTATCACGCGTCCAGGATGCGGTCAGCGCACCGGTCGGGAGCGTCAGCCGGCCCTGGGCATACCGCAGGCCCGACGGGTGCGGCATCCACGTCCAGGACGTGCCGCCGACGCCGGTGCTCTGCAGCCCCAGCACGTAGTCGGTCAGCGCCGACGTCGGCCCGGTCGACCAGCCGTGAGCGAGGCTCACGTACGAGCTGCAGATGCAGCCGTTGTCGCGCATCGACTCCCAGAACGTGCTGCCCGTGCCCTGCGGGGCGCCCAGCTGGTAGCCCCACGTGGTCTTGATGAGGTCGACAGCGCTGGTGTCGGCGGCGGCCGTGTCGGTCATGAACTGCTCGTGCACCTCGATCGACGCGTCGAACATGTCGAGCTGGTTCTTGTGCTCGGGGCGCTGCGTGCCGAGCGGGCCGCGGGCGGCCGCCCGCACCGCCTGGATGCTCTGCAGCTGTGCCGGATCGGTGACCAGCCCCAGCCACACCGCGAAGTCGTTGCCGTCCTGCGGGATCAGGGCGGAGCCGGGGTAGTTGCGGAAGGCGCCGGCACCCGCATCCCAGAAAGCCCCGTAGATCTTCTGCCGCAGCTCGTCCGCGGCGGTGCGGTAGCTAGCCTCGGTGCCGGTGTCTCCCAGCAGGTGCGCCAGCCGGGAGCCCTGGTCGAGGCTGCTCCACAGCAGGACGTTCGCAGCGAGATTCTCGCCCTTGGGCAGCTGCGAGGCGGAGTCGTAGGTCTCGGTGAGGAAGAACAGCCCGTTCGCGTCGATCTTGTTCCGCGCGAACTCGACGCCCTTCCGATACTGCGGCCAGTGCCGGCGCAGCCAGTCGAGGTCGCCGGTGCGGGTCACGTACTGGTCCGCGCCGATGAGCGTCCACAGGTGATACGTGTCGGAGTGCTGCAGGTTCAGCGGCGGACCGGAGTACCCGAACATGCCGCTCGGCTGCTGGTGGTCGAACAGCGCCGTCAGCGCATTGCGCGCGGACTCGGTGTCGCCGGTCGAGACGAACGCCGTCGCCATCTCGACCGGCAGGTCGCCCGCCCATACGGTGCGGTCGCGCTTGGCCCCGTCGGCGAGGATCGAGCGGCCGGAGCCGATGACGCCGGTGTCGTCCCACAGTGCGTCGGGCGCGGGCCAGGCGCGACCCTGGTCGGGCGCGAGGGTGTCCAGCTGCACGGTGTACGCGCCGGCATACCAGATCCGGTTGAGCAGCGCGTCGCTCGAAGCGAAGTAGTTCGGGTAGTCCTGCAGATCGTCGCCGAGCAACGGCGACGCGGTGAGGTGCGTGCTGACGTCGTCGAACGAGATCGATCCGCCGGTCTCGTTGAACAGGATGAGGTACCGGAACCCGCCGCGCTGCAGCTTCAGCGGGGTCGTGTAGGTGGTTCCGGATGCCGCGGGCACGTCGATCACGCCGTCCCGGCTGCGCGGCCCACCGGTGGACGTGTCGCTGTCGGGCGCGGGCAGGGACGAGAAATCGAGGTAGTCGGATGATTCGCTGAACGCGACCCCCAGCCTCTGGGCGCCGTCACTGGCATCCGTGAAGCGCAGGCTGATCGTGCCGCCCACCTCTTTGCCGAAGTCGAGCACCACGTACGCGTTCGTGCCGCGCAGCGTCACGGGGTGTCCGGATGCCGCCAGGCCCTCCGCTCCCGTCACGTCGCCCTGTGTCGACTGCACCGACACCGGCCGCACGGTGCGGCTGGTGGGTGCGGGGTTGTATTGCTGAGCCGCCTGCCACGCGGCCTGGCTCACCGGGGCCGGCGAGCCCTGGCCGTCCGCCGGGGTGGGCGCGAGCGCAGCGGAGGCCGCGGTGGTCGTCGTCAGCAGGAGCGCGGTCACAGCCAGACCGCCGGCGACCGCTCCGGATACGACGCGGCGTCGGCGCCGCGCAGACGGGGTGCGCATGATCGGGTCCCTTCCTTGGAACGATTCAATCCGTTCGGCGCGACCGACGTTAGCGGTCGGCGGAGCACCTCGTCAATGCGTGATGTGGAAAATCGCAGAAACGTGAGCGGGCTCTCATGCAGATGATTCCGACGGCTTGTGCGCTCGTTGCGCGAGCATCAGGAAAGATTCAGAAACATTGCTCCGTCTCTTGCGGCCGTCGACGTCACCGTGCCATGATCCTGCCTGAATCGTTTCATCATCGTCGACGACGGAGGAGTGGTCCATGCAGCGACGTGCTTCAGCGATCCCCGGCCCGCGCAGAGCCTTCCTTCCGCCCTGGTCCCAGGCGGCGATCGCCGTCGCCGCGATCGGATGCCTGGCCCTCACCGGCGGTGTCGCGAGTGCCTCCGCTGCGGCGAACCCGGCGAGCGTGACCGTCGGCGGTCTGCGGATCGACGACCGCGCCGATCGGCCGCTCGGCGTCGACGACACGACCCCGACGTTCAGCTGGCGCCTCACCGGCAGCGGCCCGACGGCGAGGCAGACCGCGTACGAAGTGGTCGCCAGGGATGCCTCGGGAACGCGGCTGTGGGACTCCGGCCGCGTCTCGGGCTCGACGCAACAGGCGACCTATGCGGGGGCGCCGCTGACCTCGCGCCGCGCCGTCTCGTTCACGGTCCGCGCGTGGGACGGCGACGGGAACCCCTCGGCCTGGAGCAAGCCGTCCACATTCGAGATGGGGCTGCTGCAGGCATCCGACTGGGGCGCCGCGCGCTGGATCCAGAAGACGCCGCCGCCCCTGAATCGCGGCGTGACCGTCGACGTCGGCGAGCACAGCGCGCGGTACGTGCGGCTGGACGTGACCAAGCTCGGCCTGCCGATCAAGGAGTCGTCCTACGGCCTCGTCTCGCGCACCATGCTGTCCGAGATGCAGGTGCTCGCCCCGGACGGGACCAACGTCGCGCTCGGCCGCAGCGTCTCGGTCTTCGACCAGTTCGCCTGCCCGGGCTGCGGCACGAAGCTGCTCACCGACGGCAAGATCATCAGCCCCGGCTACGCGAGCCGGCAGTCGACCACGCAGGACATCACGCCGTCCAAGTGGGTGCAGATCGACCTGGGAGCGGTCAAGGACTTCGACCGGGTCGTGCTGTTCCCCCGCACCGACGCCCGCACGCCGGACGGGCAGATCCCGGACTTCCCGGTCGACTTCACCATCCGCGCCTCGGCCACCTCGTCGACGCCGACGGCCGCCGACACGATCAAGACGGTCACCGACGAGCCGAACCCGCAGGGGCCCGACCTCACGAACCCGCTGCCGATCTTCGCGAAGCCCTTCATCGCGACCGAGCCGGTCGCCCGGGCGCGGCTGTACATCGCCGGCCTGGGCGCCTACGACGCGACCGTGAACGGCCGGGAGGTCACCGACACCGTCCTCAACCCGGGCGTGACCAACCCGCTGCGGTCGGTCCAGTACGGCACCTACGACGTCACCGACCTGGTGCGCAGCGGCGACAACACGCTCGGCGTCGCCCTGGGCAACGGCCAGACCGACGTGTACCCGCAGGCGAACGCCGCCGCCGGCCGCACCGACGTCTACACGAAGTTCAATTCCACCCCGATCCCGACCGGCACGCTCACCGCACCGGCCGCCGCGGGCGACACCACGGTGCAACTCGACAGCGTCGGCGGCTACCACGTGGGCGACACGGTGAACGTCGACACCGGCGACGGCGGCATCCGGCTGGAATCGCGCAAGGTCACCGCGGTCGGCACCGACATGCTGACCGTCGACCCCGCCTTCGACCAGAGCCATGCCGCAGGCGCCGCCGTCCTCGGTTCGGGTTCGCCGACGGTCGGTGAGATGGCGGTGTCGCCGCGGCTCATCGCACGGCTCGAGGTCACGTACGCCGACGGCACCACGTCGGCCATCACCACGGACCGGTCTTGGCGGGTCAAGGACGGCCCGACCATCACCGACAACTGGTACGCGGGCACCGACTACGACGCCCGCGCCGTGCCGTCCGGCTGGGACGAGCCCGGCGTGGACCTCTCCGCGACGCAGGGCTGGGGGGATCCCTCGATCACCTCGGCGCCGAGCCTCGACACCACGCTCGTCTGGCGGGAGGCGCCGCCGGTGCGCGTGCAGAAGACGTTCTCGGCGGTGACGATCAAGCACGTCGGCCCCGGTTCGTGGTCGTTCGACCTGGGGCAGAACTTCGCCGGGATGCCGCGCCTGCACCTCCCGGGCGGAACGGTGCCCGCGGGGACGGTCATCACGCTCACCCCGGGAGAGACGTGGGGCGGCGACGGCTCCGTCAGCACGGCATCCGCGGGCTCTGCCACCGGCATCCTCGACACGTACACGACCTCGGGCGACCCGAACGGCGAGACCTTCGCCCCGCAGTTCATGTACCACGGGTTCCAGTACGTGCAGGTGAGCGGGCTGCCGGCGGACTTCGTGCCCGACCAGAGCACCCTGGTGGGCCTGCAGACGAACGCCGACGTGCCCTCCGGCGGCGAGGTGACCACCAGCGACACCCTCGTCGACACCATCCACTCGATGTCGGAGTACTCGATCCGCTCCAACATGCAGTCGATCTTCACGGACTGCCCGACGCGCGAGAAGCTCGGCTGGCTCGCCGACATGATCCAGTCGATGGGCGCCATCCACTCCGACTTCGACGTCTCGGCGTTCCTGCGCGGGATGGAGCGGAACATGCTCGAGTCGCAGCAGCCGGGCGGTCTCATCCCGGGCACGGCGCCCGAGTTCCCGAACTTCGGCGGCGGGTACCGCGACGACGTCAACTGGGGCGGCGCGTTCATCCTGACGCCGTACGAGCTGTGGAAGACGTACGGCGACACCCGCACGCTGCGCGAGTACTATGCGCCCATGCAGCAGTACCTCGCCTACGTGCGGGCGCAGGTCTCCGACGGCCTGCTCGTCAGCGGACTGGGCGACTGGATCGCCGGCGACACGACGACGCCGAAGGATGCCACGGGCACCTACGGCCTCTACAAGATCGCGTCCGACATGGCGGAGATGGCGGCCGCGCTCGGACAGGAGTCCGACGCATCCGACGACCGTGCCCTGGCGGGACAGCTGGCGGACGCGTTCAACGCGCGGTTCTTCAACCCGACCACGAAGAGCTACACCACCGCGGGTGCGTCCGGCACCACCGGGTCGCAGGCGCTCGACGCCCTGCCGCTCGCGATGGGCATCGTGCCCGACGGCGCCGAGCAGTCGGTGCTCGACGACCTCGTTGCCCGGATCGACGCATATCACCCGGGCGGCAGCGGGCCGCACATCTCCGGCGGCGAGGTGTCGCTGCAGCCGATCTACGACGTGCTGATGGACAACGGACGCGGCGACGTGCTGTGGAACGTGCTGAAGGAGACCTCCGCGCCGAGCTACGCGTACTTCGTCAGCCAGGGGCGCACGACGATCCCGGAATCGTGGGACCTCGCCGGGTCGCAAAACCACATGATCCTGCTGCAGATCGACGAGTGGTTCAACGCGGGTCTCGCCGGCATCCGCCAGGCGTCGGACTCCGTCGGCTTCGACAAGGTGATCATCAAGCCGCAGACGGTGGGCTCGCTCACGCACGTCGCGGGCCGCCGGGAAACTCCGCACGGCACGGTGTCGAGCTCATGGACCCGGGATGCCGACGGGCTCTCGACGATGCAGGTGTCGATTCCCGCGGGCACGACCGCGACGGTGTACGTGCCGGCCTCGGACGGCGCATCGTTCGTCCCGGTGGGCGGCGATGCGACGGCGACGGGCCGAGTGCCCGGCTACCAGGTGTTCGCGGTCGGACCGGGGACGGTGACGTTCCGCAAGGGATGACGAGGCGGTGATTCGCGGGGGTCGTCGGACCGAGTGTCCGGCGGCCCCCGCGTTCAGCGGCCGGCGGGTCCGACATACTCGGCGAGATGCTCGCCGGTGAGGGTGCTGCGCCGTGCGACCAGCTCGGCGGGCGTGCCCTCGAACACGATGCGCCCGCCGTCGTGACCGGCCCCGGGGCCGATGTCGATGATCCAGTCCGCGTGCGCCATCACGGCTTGGTGGTGCTCGATGACGATCACCGACTTGCCGGCCTCGACCAGGCGGTCCAGCAGCCCCAGCAGCTTGTCGACGTCGGCGAGGTGCAGACCCGACGTCGGCTCGTCGAGCACGTACACGTCGCCCTCCTCGCCCATGGCGATCGCGAGCTTGAGGCGCTGGCGCTCGCCGCCGGACAGCGTCGACAGGGGCTGGCCGAGCGAGAGGTATCCGAGTCCGACGTCATCGAGCCGGGACAGGATGCCGGCCACGGCCGGGATCTTCGCGTCGCCGGAGGCGAAGAATTCGCGCGCCTGCGCGACCGGCAGCGCGAGCACCTCGGTGATGTCGAGCCCGCCGAGCTTGTAGTCGAGCACCGCGGCCTGGAAGCGCTTGCCGTCGCAGTCCTCGCACGGCGTCTCGACGGTGTCCATGAAACCCAGCTGGGTGATGATCACCCCGGCGCCCTTGCACGACGGGCACGCGCCCTCGGAGTTGGCGCTGAACATCGCGGGCTTCACGCCGTTGGCTTTGCCGAACGCCTTGCGGATCGGCTCGAGCATGCCGGTGTAGGTGGCCGGGTTGCTGCGCCGGGAGCCGCGGATCGCCGCCTGATCGATCGCGACGACGCCGTCGCGCCCGGACACCGACCCGTGCACCAGCGAGCTCTTGCCCGAGCCGGCGACGCCGGTGATGACCGTGAGCACGCCGGTGGGGATGTCGACGTCGACGTCCTGCAGGTTGTGCGTGGTCGCGCCGCGCACCTGGATGGTGCCGGTCGCCGCGCGGGTGGCATCCTTCAGCCGCGCCCGGTCGTCGAGGTGACGGCCGGTGAGCGTGCCACTGCGCCGCAGCTCGTCGACACTTCCTTCGAAGCAGATCTCGCCTCCGCCGGTGCCGGCGCCCGGGCCGAGGTCCACGACGTGATCGGCGATGGCGATGGTCTCGGGCTTGTGCTCGACGACGAGCACCGTGTTGCCCTTGTCGCGCAGCCGCTGCAGCAGCGTGTTCATGCGCTGGATGTCGTGCGGGTGCAGGCCGATCGTCGGCTCGTCGAACACGTACGTCACATCGGTGAGGGAGGACCCGAGGTGCCGCAGCAGCTTGATGCGCTGCGCCTCGCCGCCGGACAGGGTGCCGGACGGACGCTCCAGGCTGAGGTAGCCGAGCCCGAGGGTGACGAACGCGTCGAGGTTGGCGCCGAGCGCGGTCAGCAGCGGGCCGGCGGCGGGGTGATCGAGCCCGCGCACCCAGGCGGCGAGGTCGGTGACCTGCATCCGGCAGGCGTCTGCGATGCTGACGCCGTCGATCTTCGACGACCGGGCGCCCTCGGTGAGCCGGGTGCCGTCGCACGCGGGGCAGGTCGCGAACGTGGCCACGCGCTGCACGAACGCGCGGATGTGCGGCTGCAGCGCGTCGACGTCCTTGGACAGCATCGACTTGCCGATCTTGGGGATCAGGCCCTCGTAGGTCATGTTGATGTTCTGGATCTTGACCTTGGTCGGCGCGCTGTACAGGAACTTCTCGCGCTGCTTCTCGGTGAACTCGGCGATCGGCCTGTCGGCCGGGTAGAAGCCGGACTCCGCGAACCCGCGCACCATCCAGCCGTCGGCGGTGTAGCCCGGCACCAGGATCGCCCCCTCGAGCAGGGACTTCGACTCGTCGACGACCTGCGAGAGGTCGATGTCGGACACCTGGCCGCGCCCCTCGCACCGCGGGCACATGCCGCCGAGGTAGATCGCATCCTTCACGATCTTCTTCTCGCCGTTGGCCGCGGTCATCACGCCGCTCGCCTTCTGCGTGGGGATGTTGAACGAGAACGCCGTCGGTCCGCCGATGTACGGTGCGCCGAGCCGGCTGAAGAGGATACGCAGCATCGCATTGGCGTCGGTGACGGTGCCCACCGTCGAGCGGGGGTTGGCTCCCAGGCGCTCCTGGTCGACGATGATCGCGGTCGTCAGGCCCTCGAGCACGTCGACGTCGGGACGCGGCACCGACGGCATGAACCCCTGGACGAACGCACTGTACGTCTCGTCGATGAGGCGCCGCGACTCGGCGGCGATCGTGTTGAACACGAGGCTGGACTTGCCCGACCCGGACACCCCGGTGAACACCGACAGCCGGCGCTTCGGGATGTCGACGCTGACGTCTTTGAGGTTGTTCTCGCGTGCGCCCTGCACGCGGATGAGATCGTGCGAATCCGCCGTGCGCTGCCGCAGGTCGGCACCGTGTTCTGGCATCCGGGCTCCCGTCGTCATCCCCATGATGCCCTGCACCCCCGACATCGGGGGACCCCCTCAGGCGGACGACCTAGAATGCAGGGGAATCCCCGATCTCTCCGAAGGCTCCGTCGTGTCCACAGCTCCTGCCGCCCGCCTCATGCCGGTGCGCTCTCTGCAGCTCGCCCGCGCCGTGATGGCCGCGGTCGCCGCCGCGCTGATCACGTTCTCGACGGTGCATTCCGCCGAGCTCGGCGTCAGCGTCTTCAGCGGCTTCGCGATCGTCACGGGCCTGCTCATGCTCATGGCGGCGTGGTCGGTGTACCCGAAGGGGCGGCGCGGCACGGCGCTCGGCCTCGGCATCCTGTCGATCATCGCGGGCATGATCGGCGGGTTCCCGCCGGTGCGCACCGTCACGATGTTCTTCGCCCTGCTGATCCCGTGGGCCGTCCTCACCGGGGTCGTCGAACTCGTCGACGGCGCACGCGGCCGACGCGAAGCCGCCGTCGGCACCCAGCGGCGCTCCGAGGCGCGGGACGCCATGACGGTCGGCATCCTCACCATCGTGCTCGGCCTCGCCCTGCTGCTCGTTCCCGGCCAGTACGCCCTGCAGTACTACGTCGCCGAGGCGCACCGGCACTTCACCCTCACCGGCACCACCATCGCGGTCGGCGTCTTCGGCGGGTACGCCGCCGTCGTCGCCGTGTACCTCGGCATCGCCGCTTTCTCGCCGCGAGCCGAAGCGCCGGAACAGGATGCCGCGGCATCCGACACCCCGACGACGGAACCCCACCCCGGAGGCGCTCGATGAGTGCAGAACACCCCACCCGCCGCGAGCTGATGCGCCCGGTCCAGCTGCTCGGACTCTCGGTGCTGGCGGCGCTGTTCGCCGGGCTGGTCACGCTGGTGTCGATGGGCTTCTTCGAGCAGCGGTTCCCCGGCGAGGCGCTGCACGCCGTGCAGACGGCGCTGATCGTCGCGGGGATTACCTTCATCGTCACGATCGTGGTGATCTCGCTGCTGCTGCTCGCGGTGAAGCCCGAGGAGTTCACCGCCACGATCGACAAGCCGGTGCTGATAAGCCACGAAGAGGCGCTCGCCGAGCACAGCCGTGCCGCCGAGGCGAAGAAGGCGCGGGACGCGGCATCCGGTACCGCCGGGGACGCATCCGGACCGTCGGACGACGCCGACCCTCGTTCCGAACGAGGGGATTCGACCGAGAGCGGACCCGACCAGGCATCCTGATCCGCGTTCCGTCAGATCCCCTCGTTCGAAACGAGGAGACCCGACGGAGGGAACGGGAGGCTGCGGCCTTCGCGCGTCAGGCGAGCTCGACGAGGGATGCCGCCAGGCCGACGTAGCCGGCCGGGGTCAGCGCCAGCAGGCGCTCGCGGGCGTCCTCGCCGATGTCGAGACCGCGAACGAACTCGGCGAGCTCGGCGGCGCCGACGCGGCGGCCGCGCGTGAGGTCCTTGAGCAGGGCGTACGGGTCGGTGATCCGGGAGCGACCGGCGACGATCTCGGCGCGCACCACGGTCTGGATGGCCTCGGCCAGCACCTCCCAGTTCTGGTCGAGGTCGGTCAGCAGCACATCCTCGCGCAGCAGGATCTCGCCGAGCCCGCGCAGCAGGTTGTCGAGGGCCAGCAGCGAATGCCCGAACGCGACGCCGATGTTGCGCTGCGTCGTGGAGTCGGTGAGGTCGCGCTGCATGCGGCTGGTGACGAGCGTCTGTGCGAGTGTGGAGAACAGGCCGGCGGCGATCTCGAGGTTCGCCTCGGCGTTCTCGAACCGGATCGGGTTGATCTTGTGCGGCATCGTCGACGACCCGGTCGCGCCGGCGACGGGGATCTGCGCGAAGTAGCCGAGCGAGATGTAGGTCCAGATGTCGGTGGCCAGGTTGTGCAGGATGCCGCCCGCGTGACGCGCCCGGTCGTACAGCTCGACCTGCCAGTCGTGCGACTCGATCTGCGTGGTGAGCGGATTGAACCCGATCCCCAGCGACTCGACGAACTCGCGCGTCACCAGCGGCCAGTTCACGTCGGGGTCGGCGGCCAGGTGCGCCGACCAGGTGCCGGTGGCGCCGGAGAACTTCGCCAGGAAGTCGGCTGCGGCGATCTGCTTCGCCACCCGCTCCAGGCGCCACACGAACACGGCGAGCTCCTTGCCCATCGTGGTCGGGGTCGCGGGCTGCCCGTGGGTGCGCGCGAGCATCGCGGCATCCTTGTGCTGCTCGGCGAGGGCGCGCAGCTTCGCGATCACCTGATGGAGCGTGGGCAGCCACACGTCGTGCACGGCGCGCTTGACGGTCAGGGCGTACGCGGTGGAGTTGATGTCCTCGCTCGTGCAGGCGAAGTGGGTGAGCTCGGCGACCGCGTCGAGGCCGAGCGACGACAGCCGGTCGCGCACGAGGTACTCGACGGCCTTGACGTCGTGGCGCGTGACGGCTTCCTTCGCGGCGAGCCAGTCCACGGATTCCTGCCCGAAGTCGAGGTACAGCAGCCGGAGGCGGTCCTTCTGCACGTCGTCGAGGCGGGAGGTGCCCAGCAGCGAGCGGTCGGTGAGGGCGATCAGCCACTCCACCTCGACCTCGACGCGTGCACGGTTGAGCCCCGCTTCGGACAGGTGGCCGGAAAGGCCCGCGACCGCGGTGCGGTAGCGGCCGTCGAGGGGGCTGAGGGGCTGGGGAGGCAGAGCGCTCACGGGTCTCCGATGGGGTCGGCGTCGGGAGAGGAGGCGTGCCGGGTCGTGGTGCGCAGAGCGGGTTCGAGCTGCCGGAAGAGCGACCGGCACGCTCGTTCGATCATACCGAGCACGTCGTCGAACATCTCCGGCCCGGCGTAGTACGGGTCGGGCACGTCCGGTGCCGTCGCCTGCGGATCGAACGCCGACAGCAGATGCACCTTGGCGGCATCCGCCTCGGTCGGCGCGAGCTGCCGCAGCACGCGCGCGTGCGTGCTGTCCAGCGCGACGACGAGGTCGTTCACGGCGAAGTCGGCCGGATCGAACTGCCGCGCACGATGCAGGGTGCCGTTGTAGCCGCGCCGCTCGAGCGCGGCGACGGTGCGCGGGTCGGCGCGCTCGCCGACGTGCCAGTCGCCGGTGCCGGCACTTCGGGACTTCACGCGATCGCCCAGCCCGACCGATTCGGCGAACCGCCGGAACACGACCTCCGCCATCGGCGACCGGCAGATGTTGCCGGTGCACACGAACTCGACGCGGAAGGTCGAGTCGACGGGGGGCGACATGCTCCCATTGTGGACCGGGTTCGGGAACTCCCCGGGCATTGGGATGAGAACGCTGTCACGCCGGTCCGATGCGTCCACAGCCGGGATGCGGCGGGCAGGTTGTCCACAGCGCGCCGGAACCCGTGGTGACGTGCGGATGCCCCGGCCACCGTAGGGGCATGCAGTCGCTTCTCTCCGGCCCGGATCTGTCCGCACGCATCGCGGACGTGCAGGCTCTCGGACGCACCCTGGACTTTCTTCGGCTCGACGTGATCGGCATCGGCGGGAGGCTGGGTGAGATCGCGCTCGACACGAGGTGGAAGTCGACCGCCATGGCCGGATACGAGCGCAGCGTGGAGGGGCTGCAGAACGACATCGGCGGGTTCTCGGTGAGGCTGGCGACCGCGTGCGAGCAGCTTCGCGGCCTGGTGGACGAGATGGTGGTCGCCGAGCTGATGCGCTCCGCGCAGCCCGGAACGGCGGCGGCACGGTGAGCGAGGGCGGCGAGCTGCAGATCTCCAGCGGCGGCGCCGTCGCTGTCGACACGGGCTCGTTGCGGGCGGCGGCCGACCGATTCCGCAGTGAGGCCCGGCAGCTGACGGACCTCGCCGGGGAACTCGGGTGGTGCGCGGCCCAGGTGCTCGATCGCCTCGGGCACTGGGGCGCCGATACGTCGCGTGCCGTGATGCGGCTCGACGAGGGTGCCGGAGCTCTGGCGGCCCGCGCAGACGGGATCGGCGCACAGCTCGTGCAGGCGGCGTGCGTCTACGAGATCGTCGAGCAGCGCGTGACGATCGAGCAGGCTGAGCTGCGCGGCGATGCGCCGGCGAAGGCGGCCGCGCTCGCGCGGGTCGCCGCCCTGGTCGCCGAGGACCCGGGCGTCGAAGGGCGGGCGGATGCGCTGCTGACGACGTGGCGCGAGGAGCAGACCGCCCGGATGCAGAAGATCGCCACGGAGGTGCTGCCCCTCGGCGTGCCGTTCGCGCCGGCGTTCGGGATGCCGGCCGGCCCGGCGGGCTCCGCCCTCCTGGGAGCCGACGTCGCCGCGCTGATCGCGCATCTCGGCTTCGGGAGGATGACGCGGGGGACGACCGGAGAGGATCCGGGGCCGGTCCGCGTACGGCAGATCGGCGAGGTGAGGGCGGGAGCGGCCCCCCGGAACCTGGGCGAGATGGTGGGCCGGGTTCCGGACGGCGAGCAGGGCCTGGTCCGTGTCGAGCGCTATACGATGCCCGATGGGTCCCGCCGATACACCGCCTACCTCCGCGGCACGCGCACCGGCCGCCTCGGGGGCACGGATCCGAGCAACATGACCTCGAACCTCGCGCTCTACCGGCATGAGCGCAGTACGTCCTACACAGCGGCGCTGCGGGCACTCGAAATGGCGGGTGCGAAGCCCGGCGACACCGTCGATCTCGTCGGTCACTCGCAGGGCGGCATGATCGCCGGTCGCATCGCCCTCGACAGCGGCTACGACACGGAGTTGCTGGTCACGGCCGGATCCCCGACCGAGGCGCAGGTGTCCGCCGATGCGCTGAGTGTGCAGCTGAGGCACGACAGCGACATCGTCCCGAATCTGACCGGGGGCGGGTCGCCGGCGCAGGTGGGCTCCGACGGCAGCGTCGTCATCAGCCGCGACGTCCCGCTCGAGGGCGGGCTCATGTCGGCGCACGGCCTCGAGAAGTACGACGAGACCGCGCGGCTGGCCGATGCGTCGGACGACCCGCGGATGCAACCGGTGCATGACAGGATCGCGCGATTGCAGGACGCGATCGCCGTCGACGTCCTGGAGTACGACGCGACGGTGCCCGAACCCCCGCGGGTCGAGCGGCCGCCTCTGCGGATGGCCCCGCCGCCGAGCCGGTCGGGAGCGGGCGACTGATGGGTCAGCGGCGGGCGGGGCGCAGGAAGATGCCGAAGATCCAGCCGATGACGGTGATGAGCAGGGCCGCGAGCACGCCCCACCAGAAGCTCTCGACGCGCAGGCCCCAGCTCCACCAGTGCGTCAGCCAGCCGGTCAGCCAGAGCAGGAACCCGTTGATCACGAGCGAGATCAGCCCCAGCGTGAGGATGTACAGCGGAATGGCCACGATCTTCACGACGGTGCCGATGATCGCGTTCACGAGGCCGAAGATCAGGGCGACGACCAGCAGCGTCAGCAGGTACTGCGTCGTCCCGCCGGGCGCGAACGGCACGATCGACACCTTCAGAGCCGGGATGAGGGTGACGACCCAGATCGCGAATGCGCTCACGATGACGCGGATGATGAACCTCATGTCCGGAAGTCTTCCACGCCGGGCAGGGGCCGTGGGCCAGGCATCGCGATCTCCTCCCTCTCCGGATCGGCCGGCACCCGGCTCCGGGCCGGCCGGCATCCGGACCCGCCTCGCGAGACGCCGCGCGGACATCCCGCCGCTCCTAGACTCGGAGCGTGAGTGACGACATCCCCGTTCGCGTGCGGGCCGAGATCGCCGCCCTGCCGCCGTACAAGCAGGGCAAGCAGGCCGGTGCCGACGCGTTCAAGCTCTCCAGCAACGAGAACCCGTTCGATCCGCTGCCGTCGGTGCTCTCGGCGATCCAGCAGCAGACCGCGATCAACCGGTATCCGGATGCCACGGCGGCCCGCCTGCGTCACGTCCTCGCCGAACGCTACGGCGTGGGGCCCGACGACGTGCACATCGGCTCAGGCTCGGTCGCAATCATCGCGCAGCTGATGCTGGCCGCCGCCGGCCCCGGCGACGAGGTGGTCTACGCCTGGCGCTCCTTCGAGGCGTATCCGGGGCTCGTGCTCATCGCCGGTGCCACCCCGGTCGAGGTGCCCCTGCTGCCCGACGCCCGCCACGACCTCGACGCCATGGCCGCGGCGATCACCCCGCGCACCCGCGCGATCATCGTGTGCACCCCGAACAATCCGACCGGCCCGATCGTCACGCAGGCCGAGTTCGACGCGTTCATCCGGAAGGTCCCCGCCGACACCCTGGTGCTGCTGGACGAGGCCTACGCCGAGTTCGTCACCGACCCCGACGCCGTGGACGGCCGTCGCGTGCTGGCATCCGGACTGCACCCGAACGTCGTCGTGCTGCGCACCTTCTCGAAGGCGTACGGGCTCGCCGGTCTCCGCGTCGGCTACGCCGTCGGGCACCACCGCATCCTGGATGCCGCCCGCAGCACCGCCATCCCGCTGTCGGTGACCGCGCAGGCAGAACAGGCGGCGCTCGCCTCCCTGGACGCCGAAGCCTCACTGCTCGACCGGGTCGCCGACCTCGTCGTGCGCCGCGATGCGCTCGTCGACGCGCTGCGCACCCAGGGATGGCGCATCCCGCAGACACAGGGCAACTTCGTCTGGCTCGCCACCGGCGCCGAGACGATGGATGCCGCAGGCGCGTTCGAGACGGCCGGCCTCATCGTGCGCCCGTTCGCCGGCGACGGCATCCGCATCTCGATCGGCGAGAGCACGGCTGTAGACAAGGTGATACGAATTGCGGCATCCGTTATCGACACTCTCCAAGCTGACCACCCGGCGCGCGCGATAGCGTAGAACGGTGAGCCAGTCCGACGACCCGGCGATCGTCCGCATTCTTGCGGCCGACGGCAGCCTCGCGCCCACACCGGCGGCGCAACCGTACCTCGACATCATCGATGGGCTGCCGCACGAGCAGCTCGAGCTGTTCTACCGCGACATGGCGGTGGCGCGCGCGTTCGACAAGCAGGCCACGAACCTGCAGAGGCAGGGGCAGCTGGCCCTGTGGCCGCCGAGCCAGGGCCAGGAGGCCGCACAGGTCGGCTCTGCGCACGCCGCCCGCGCGCAGGACCACATCTTCCCGTCGTATCGCGAGCACATCGTCTGCATGATCCGCGGCGTCGACCCGATCGGCATCACGGGCCTCATGCGCGGCGTCACGCACGGCGGCTGGAACCCGGCCGAGCCGGCGAACGGCAACACGCACATCTACACGCTCGTGCTCGGCTCGCAGACCCTGCACGCCACCGGCTACGCCATGGGCATGGCGTTCGACGGACGCAGCGGCACCGGCGACGTGGAGCGCGACCAGGCCGTGATCGTCTACTACGGCGACGGGGCATCCAGCCAGGGCGACGTGCACGAGGCCATGGTGTTCGCGGCCAGCTATCGCACGCCCGAGGTGTTCTTCCTGCAGAACAACCAGTGGGCGATCTCGGTGCCGGTGTCGACCCAGTCGCCCGCGCCGCTGTTCCGCCGCGGCGAGGGCTACGGGATGCCGTCCCTCCAGATCGACGGCAACGACGTCCTCGCCAGCTACGCGGTCACCCGCCGCGCGCTCGACGAGGCGCGCTCGGGGCAGGGGCCGCGCGCCATCGAGGCGGTCACCTACCGCATGGGCGCGCACACCACGAGCGACGACCCCACCAAGTACCGCACCTCGGACGAGGAGCAGTCCTGGGCGCTGCGCGATCCCATCATCCGCATGCGCACGTTCCTCGAGGCCCGCGGATCGACGGCGGGGTTCTTCGCCGACGTGGACGCCCGGGCGAAGGCCGTCGCCGACGACATCCGGGAGCGCACCGCTGCTCTCGACGGCATCCCCGCGGACGGCATGTTCGCCCACGTGTACTCCGACCCGCATCCGCTGGTCGACCGGCAGCGCGCCTGGCTGGCCGAGTACGAGGCATCCTTCGAGGGGGACGTGCGATGAGCGACACCACCACCGTCGAGACCGCGACCGCCGTGACGACCCGGACGATGCCGTTCGTGCGCGCCCTCACCGCCGGTCTGCGCCAGGCGCTCGCCGACGACGACCGCGTGCTGCTGATGGGCGAGGACATCGGCCCGCTCGGCGGCGTGTTCCGCGTCACCGAAGGACTGCAGGCGGAGTTCGGCGCGAACCGCGTGCTCGACACGCCACTGGCCGAGTCCGGCATCCTGGGCACCGCGATCGGGCTCGCGATGGCCGGCTTCCGTCCCGTGTGCGAGATCCAGTTCGACGGGTTCGTGTTCCCCGCGTTCGACCAGATCACCACGCAGCTCGCGAAGATGACCAACCGGCACGAAGGCAGCCTGCGGATGCCGGTCGTCATCCGCATCCCCTACGGCGGCCACATCGGCGCGGTCGAGCATCACCAGGAGAGCCCCGAGGCGTACTTCGCCCACACACCGGGGCTGCGCGTCGTGTCGCCGTCGACACCGAACGACGCGTACTGGATGATCCAGGACGCCATCGCGTCGAACGACCCGGTGGTGTTCCTCGAGCCCAAGGCCAAGTACTGGATGAAGGGCGAAGTCGACGTGTCGGCGCGCGCCCTGCCGCTGCACGCCTCGCGCGTCGTGCGCCGCGGCACCGACGTCACGCTCGTCGGCCACGGCGCCATGGTGACGACGCTGCTGCAGGCCGCCGCGCTGGCGGAGTCCGAGGGCACCAGCTGCGAGGTCGTCGACATGCGGTCGCTCTCGCCGATCGACTACGGCCCGATCCTCGACTCGGTGCGCCGTACCGGGCGCATGGTCTACGCGCAGGAGGCCCCCGGCAACGTGTCGGTGGGGTCCGAGGTGGCCGCGACGGTCATGGAGCAGGCGTTCTACGCCCTCGAGGCCCCGGTGATGCGGGTGTCGGGCTTCGATGTGCCGTTCCCGCCGGCCAAGCTCGAGGGCGTCTACCTGCCCGATCCCGACCGCATCCTCGAAGCCGTCGACCGGGCCCTGGCCTACTGACATGCCCACGCTCGGCCCCCGTCGCCCCGTGTTGACTTGCCTTGGATGTACGCCGCGCCCGGCGTGTCGCGTGCATCCAGGGCAAGTCAACGGGGAGGGGGCGCGGGCTGCGTCTTTCCGAAAGGACCGTCCATGAGCACCCAGACATTCGTCCTGCCCGATGTGGGGGAGGGGCTGACCGAGGCCGAGATCGTGTCGTGGCGGGTCGCGCCCGGCGACGCGGTGGCGGTCAACGACGTGCTCGTGGAGATCGAGACGGCGAAGTCGCTCGTCGAACTGCCGTCGCCGTTCGAGGGCACAGTCGGCGAGCTGCTCATCGCCGAGGGCACCACGGTGGACGTCGGCACCGCGATCATCACGATCGTGGGGGCCGGGGCATCCGCCGACGTCACCGCGGGACGCAGCGAACACGGCGCCCCCGAGGCCGCGGAGGCGGACGAGGCCACCGGCTCGGTGCTCGTCGGGTACGGTACCGGCGGGCAGGTGCAGTCGCGCCGCCGCCCGGCCCCGAAGCCGGCGCAGGAGCGGGTCGCGGCATCCGTCGGCGTCGTCGCGAAGCCCCCGGTGCGCAAGCTCGCCCGGGACCTCGGCGTCGACCTCGGCGCCGTCGTGCCGTCCGGCCCGGCGGGCGAGGTGACCCGCGACGACGTCGTCAGGCACGCGTCGCAGGCGAGCGTGTTCCGCAACGTCACCACGCCGGAGTGGTCACAGGTGCGCGAAGAGACCATCCCGGTCACGGCCGACCGGGCGGCGTCCGCCGTCGCACCCGTGCAGGCGACCGCACCGTCGACCCTGGCGCCGTCGAACCCCGCCCCGGAGCCCGCCTCCGACCGCGAGGAGACCATCCCGGTCAAGGGCGTGCGCAAGGCCGTCGCCTCGGGGATGGTGCGCTCCGCCTACAGCGCCCCGCACGTGTCGGTGTGGACGGATGTGGATGCCACCCGCACGATGGAGCTCGTCAAGCGGCTGAAGGCGTCGCCCGACTTCGCCGACATCAAGGTGTCGCCGCTGCTGATCATGGCGCGCGCCGTGATCTGGGCCGTGCGCCGCACCCCGATGGTCAACGCGGTGTGGGTGGACACCGCCGACGGCGCGGAGATCCGGGTGCGCAACTACGTCAACCTCGGCATCGCCGCGGCGACCCCGCGCGGCCTTCTCGTGCCGAACATCAAGGATGCCCAGAACCTGTCGACGCGCGAGCTCGCCCGCGCGCTCGAGAAGCTGACGCTCACCGCCCGCGAAGGCAGGACGCAGCCTGCCGAGCAGCAGCACGGCACCATCACGATCACGAACATCGGCGTGTTCGGGATGGATGCCGGCACCCCGATCATCAACCCCGGCGAGACCGGCATCATCGCGATGGGCGCCATCCGGCAGAAGCCGTGGGTCGTCGACGGCGAGGTGCGCCCGCGCTGGGTCACCACGGTTTCCGGCTCGTTCGACCACCGCGTGGTCGACGGCGACGGCATGAGCCGGTTCGTCGCGGACGTGGCATCCATCCTCGAGGAGCCGGCGCTGCTGCTGGACTGAGTCGGCCGGCCGCTGCGTTTCGCCTGCGTCAGTCCAGGGCGGCGCTGACGTCGAGCAGGATGCCGGTCTGCAGCGCGTGCCACTCCTCGGTGTCCGGGTCGGGCCAGGCCGAGAACTTCACGATCACGGAGTCCGACCTCGGGTCGAGCCACAGGTTCTGCCCGTGGATGCCGATGCCGCTCACGTTGCCGCGGTCGTTGCCCGTGCACCACCACTGACGGGTGTACGAGCCGCGCGGGAACGCCGCCGTGAAGCCGGGATCGGTCATCGCCGCCGTGCTTCCGCCGGCGAGGATCGCGTCCGTCCACGCCGTCGACACGACCCGGCCGCCGGGCGCCATGCCGCCGTCGAGCACCGTCCGGCCGACGCGGGCCAGATCGCGCGCGGTCGTGCAGACCCCGGCGTTCGCGAATCCGAAGCCGCTGCGGTCGACGGTGATGGCGGCATCCCGGTCCGCGCCGAGCTTGCTCCACAGCCGCTCGGACAGGGCGTGCGCGTACCGGGTGCCGGTGGCGCGCTCGATGATCCACGCGAGCACGTCGGTGTTCGCCGAGCAGTACTGGAACGCGCCGACCCGCCCCGGGCCGCGCAGCGTCGTCAGGAACGCGTAGTCGTCCCACGGGTCGGATGCCAGGCGCGCGCGCCAGCCGGCAGACCGGTCGTGGGTCTGCACCTCGCTCGTCGGGTCGGTGTATTCCTCGCGGTAGTCGATCGCGACCTGCATGTCGAGCACGTGCTGCACCGACGGACCGTCGTAGGCGGAGCCGGCGAGTTCGGGAACGTAGTGGGTCACCGGGCGCTGCGGATCGACGAGGCCGTCGTCGACGACCGACCCCAGCACCAGCCCGCACAGAGACTTCGAGACGCTCATCAGCAGGTGCAGCTGGTCGGGCGCGAAGCCGGGCCGGTAGTGTTCGGCGACCACGTCGCGGCCGCGGAGCACGAGGAACGCGTCGGTATGGGTCCGATCGAGCCGCTCGGCGAGGTCCGGCATCCCGAGGGCGCCGAGGTCCGAGAACCCGGATGCCGGTGCCGGATGCCGCGAGATCGTCGCCATCGGCAGCAGCTCGGCGAGGTTGCTGAACGCCCAGCGGTTGTCGGGCGCCTCCTGCCACGATCCCAGCGTGGGCCGGCCGGGTGCCGCACCGTCGAAGCGGGACGGGTGCGGGCCGGTGGCGACGGGGTCGCGGGGATCGATCATCGGGGTCACTTCCTGGTGGTGGCGGTCGGTCGGGGCATCCGGATTCAGCAAGGGTGCATGGATTCAGGATGCTCCGCCCGAAACCGTGCCTCTCGCCGACCTGGTCGCCGGGAGGCGAACGTTGTTGGTCACTTGGCCAATGGCCTATTGGTCATGAGGTTAATAAGATGGGTGCCACGATGTCAACCGTCACCGTGACCCGCACGCGCAAGCGTCCCGAGGAGCGCCGCGCCGAGATCCTCGACACGGCGGCCGCCATCGCGCTCGAGCAAGGGCTCGAGCGCATCACCCTGCGCGCCGTCGCCGACCGGCTGAACGTCGCTCCGGGGCTGATCAGCCACTACTTCCCGGTCGCCGACGACCTCGTGGTCGAGGCGTTCGCCGCGGCCGCGACGGCGGAGCGCGCGCAGCTGTTCGCCGCATCCGGAACCCCTGTGCAGCGTCTCGCGCAGTTCATCGTGCGAGTCGAGGACGCCCGCTCCCGCGACATGGCGCGGCTGTGGCTGAACGCGCGGCATCTGTCCCGCATCCGGCCCGCCATCGGCGAGGCGCTCGCGGCGCAGGAGGAGCTCGACCGCCTGCAGCTGAGCGAGATCATCGACGCGGGCGTGGCATCCGGCGACTTCCCGACGAGGGAACCGTTCGCCGCGTGCGTGCGCATCTTCATCGCGGTGGACGGCGTGGGCAGCTATGTCAACGACACGGCCTCGTTCGAGCACGCCGCCTACGAGCACTTCGTGACGGACACGGCGGAGTGGGCCCTGGGGGTCGCGCCCGGGACGCTGCACGAGGCGGTGTCCGCTCGGCAGTGAGCTGAGGCAGGGGGGCGGGCGTTTCGTCTCGCTTCGCTCGGGGAGGGCCGGTGGCGTGGAGGGCTATGCCCCGTCGCGTTCGCGGAGGAACGCCTCGACCACGGAGCGGTCCGGGTACGACGACTGCGCGCCCTTCGCGGTGACGGAGATCGCCGACGCCGCGGTCGCGAACCGCACGGCGTCGCCGAGACTCGCGCCGCCGGCGAGTTCGCACGCGGTCGCGCCGACGAACGCGTCACCGGCGCCGGTCGTGTCGACGACGTCGACACGGTGGGCCGGCACGACGCGGATGCCGTCGCGGTCGCCCACCACCGCACCGGCGGCCCCGAGGGTGATCACCACCGAGCGCGCGCCGCCCGCGAGGAGGTCGGCCGCGAGCGCCTCGAACGACGTGCCGTCGTCGCTGCCGAGCACGGTCCGCGCCTCGTACTCGTTCACCACGAGCGGATCGCACGCCTGCAGCACGGCGTGATCCAGAGGCGAGGCGGGCGCCGCGTTCAGCAGCACCCGCACGCCCGCGGCGGCGGCGCGGGCGACCACGTGCACGACCGTGTCCAGGGGGATCTCGAGGTTCATCACCAGCACGTCCGCCGACAGCCAGACCGGGGCGAGCTCCTCCGCCATCGCGACGTCGATCGCGTGGTTCGCGCCCGGCGAGACGACGATCGAGTTCTCGCCGTCCGGTGTGAGGAGGATCATCGCGGTGCCCGTCGGCCGCTCGCCGGTGCGCACGTCGCGGACGTCGACGCCGGCGTCCCGGAGGCTGCGCAGGAGGAACTCGGCGTGCGCGTCCGGTCCCATGCATCCGAGGAAACGCGTCGTCGCACCCGCCCGCGCGGCGGCGGCGGCCTGATTCGCACCCTTGCCGCCCGGGAACAGCTGCAGGTCGGACCCGATCAGGGTCTCTCCGCCGGACGGGCGCCGCGCCACCTCCACCAAGAGATCCGCGTTGGCGCTGCCCACGACCACGACACCGCTGCCGGTCATCGATTCCCCTCTCCACTGCAATCAGTGCCGTCGGGCCGGCGCGAAGCCGCACCTGTCACGCCGGCGTCCTTCTCGGCCGCTCCGGTCACAGCGTCGCCCCGGCATCCACCACGAGGGTCGTCCCGGTGACGTACCGCGCTTCGTCGGAGGCGAGCCACCGGATCGCGTGCGCGACATCGATCGGCTCCATGCGGTCGATCGGCATCGGCAGCGCGAGCGTGTCTCCGCCGCCGAAGCCGGCCTGCCACTTCTCCGCCTGCGGGTTCTCGGTCATATAGGTCGACGTGCCGCCGGGCTCCACGACGACGACGCGGATGGACTCGGGCGCGAGCTCGAGCGCGAGCGACTTCGCCATGCCGACGAGCCCGGTCTTGGCCGCCGCGTAGTGTCCGATCGTGGCGAGCGGCCGCACCGCCGCGGTCGAGCCCACCACGATGATGGCGCCGCCGCGGCCCCCCGCGCGGACCGCGGGCACGGCGGCGCGCACCGTGTTCCACGTGCCGGTCAGGACCACGTCGAGCATCGTCCGCCACTGTTCGTCGGTGGCCTCCCACGTCGAGTGCGGCCAGGATGCGATGCCGGCGTTCGCCACGACGGTGTCGAGCCGGCCCCACGCCGCCATCGCCTCGTCGACGGCGGCGCGCAGCTGCGCGATCGCGCGGACGTCGGCGTGCACCGGGATCGCCTCGCCGCCGGTGCCGCGGATCAGTTCGGCCGTCTCGTCGAGCTCGGAGGCCGTCGCGGTCTCGTAGGTGAGCCCTTCGACCTGCGCGCGCACGTCCGTCACCACCACCCGCGCACCCGCGTCGGCGAGCGCGCGGGCGGTGGCGCGGCCGATGCCGCGACCGGCGCCGGTCACGAGGGCGACCTTGCCGGCGAAGTCGATCATGACTCCTCGCCCGGCCCCCGGTGGGCGGCGATGAGGGCGAGCACGTCGTCGGCGATCGACTCGTCGATGTCGAGCAGGACGCGGGAGTGCGCGCCCTCCTGCGGCGGGAATCCGGCGTAGAGCCCGCGCAGGTCGCACACCGTCGCGCCGTGCGACGGGCCGTCCGAGCAGTCGATCTCGACATGCACCACCGGGGCGGTGTTGATCGTCAGCGTGCCGGCGGCCGCGGCGACGGCGATCGTGTCGTGCATCGTCGCGGTCCAGCCGCCGAAGCTCTGGCCGATGTAGTCGCCGTAGAACTGCATGATCCGCGAAAGGTACTGCGCGGCCTTTCCCCCGGCATCCAGCACCGCACGCCGCTCGGGCGTGATCACCACCTTCATGGTGACGTCGAGGCCGGCCATGATGATCGGCCACGGCGCGCGGAACACGGCCGCGGCGGCCTCCGCGTCGTGGGCGATGTTCGCCTCCGCGACGGGCGTCGCGTTGCCCGGCGCGAGCGCGTTGCCGCCCATGATCGACACGCCTGCGACGAGGTTCGGCAGTTCCGGATCGAGGGCGAGCGCGGTCGCGATGTTCGTGAGCGGGCCGACGGGCACGAGCCACACCTCGCCCGGATTCGCGTGCACGAGATCGATGATCTGCTGCGCGGCGGTCGTATCGGCGGCGGGGCCGACCGGCGCCCCGTCGTACGCGTTGCCCTGACCGTCGTCCCCGTGCACGAAGTAGGCGAAGTACGTGTCCTTGCGCAGGAGCGGACCGGCGGCGCCCTGCGCGACCGGGACCTCGCCGCGGCCGACCAGTTCGAGGGTGTGGATGGTGTTGCGCGTGGCGGTCGGGACGTCCACGTTCCCCCACACCGAGCCGACCGCGAGCAGGTCGATCTCCGGGTGGAGCGCGGCGTACATGATCGCCATCGTGTCGTCGACCCCGGTGTCGCAGTCGAGGATCATCTTGACGGCCATCAGGCCTCCTTCAGGGAGGCGTCGAGCACGGAGAGCCGCGTGTCGAGCAGGTCGCGGAAGCGCTCCACATCGACGTCGAAGGCGACGTCGCAGTTCGGCTCTCCCCAGCGGCCGAGGTCGTCGACCACAGTCATGCCGGTCGTGCGCCGTCCGGTGTTCTCGACGTCGACGTAGAGGTGCCGCGTCGTGATCACCGCGGGATCGAGCACGGCGGCGAGGGCGAGGGAGTCGTGCTGAGCCATGCCGGCGCCCTGTTCGTGGTGGCTGTCCTGATACCCGCTCAGCAGGTGCTCGACCATCTTCGCGACCGGGCCCCCGGACGCGAGCAGCCGGGGGAGGTGCTGTGGGCCGACCAGCGCCTGATGCGTCGCGTTGAGCCCGACCATGGTGAGCGGGGCCCCGAACCCGAATACGCGGACCGCGGCATCCGGGTCCCACCAGATGTTGAACTCGGCCGTCGGCGTGGCGTTGCCGAGCACGTCGAGGGTCCCGCCGCCCATCAGCACGATCCGCTCGATCTTGCGAGCGGTCGCGGGGTGCTCGTTCATGAGCTGCGCGATGTTGGTGAGCGGGCCGATGGCGACGACCGTGACCGGCTCGGCGCTCTGCTCGATCAGGCGCGCGAGGAGCGGCACGCCCGGCTCGAGCACCCGCGTCGACGCGGGCAGCTCGTAGCCGCCGAAGCCGTTCTCGCCGTGCACCTGCGACGCGTGGGTCGGCGTGCGCCACAGCGGCAGCGCCGATCCGCGACCGACCGGGACGTCGAGCCGCAGCAGATCGGCGAGCGCGGCCGCGTTCGGCGCGGTGCGGTCGAGTCCCACGTTCCCGGCGACGGCCACGAGGCCGAGCAGGTCCACTTCCGGGCTCGCCGCGGCGAGCATGATCGCGAGGGCGTCGTCGATTCCGGGATCGGTGTCGATGATGATGGGTCGGGTCATGGATGCTCCTCTGCGAGCGGCGGTGGTGGGCGGCGGATGCCGCGGGTCTAGGTCAGTGCGGCGGTGAGGCGTGCGATCGCGTCGACGACGAGGTCGCTGAACCGCGCGTGGTCGAGGCGCATCGCGACGTTCGTGCGGAAGTCCGTCTGCTCCAGCGCGGTGCCGTTCGAATGGTGCATGCCCGGTGCGTCCGCGAAGTTCACGACCGTCGTGCCCCGTGTCCACTCGCCGCGCAGCTCGACGCGCACGTCCGCGCGGGCCGTCGTGAACACGGCCGGGTCGATGAGCGCGGCCACGCTGCAGGCGTCGTGGACGGGCGGGTGCTCGAACTCGTACTGGCGCTTGTACGTGCTGCCGACGAAATCCCACACCGCGAGCGCGAACTCGCTGATCGGGCCGCCGAGGTCGCGCACGCGCTGCTGCAGTTCGGCGTCGGCGAGAGCCTGATGCGTCAGGTCGAGGCCGACCATCGTGACGTCCCAGTCCGCGCGGAAGACCGCTTCCGCCGCCTCGGGGTCGACGTAGATGTTGAACTCCGCTCCCGGGGTGACGTTGCCGCGCATGTACGAGCCGCCCATGACGACCACCGACTTCACGCGCTCGACGATGCGCGGCTCGAGCCGCATCGCGAGGGCGATGTTGGTGAAGGGCCCCACCGGCACGAGACTCACGGTGCCGGCATCGTGGGCCATGACGGTGTCGACGATGAACCGGGCAGCGTGCCGCGGGTCGAGGTCGAACGCCGGCGCGGGCAGGACGGGACCGTCCAGCCCGCTGTCGCCGTGGATGTCCTCGGCGACCATCTGCGGCGTGACGAGCGGTACCGCGGCGCCGCGCGCGACGGGCACCCGGATGCCGGCGACGGCGCACACGGCGAGCGCGTTGCGCGTCACCTTCTCGATCGTCTGGTTGCCCGCGACCGTCGTGATGCCGAGCAGCTCGATGTCGGGGCTTCCCGCGGCGAGCAGCATCGCGATCGCGTCGTCGTGACCCGGATCGCAGTCGAGGATGATCTTCTGCACGGCCGGCTCACGCCCCTGCCAGCTGGAGGGCCTTGCGCGCCCGGGCCTTGTACGCGGACCGCACGCGCAGGGCCGCGAGGACGATCGCGATCACGGTGATCACGTACGGCGTGGTCAGAGCGAGCGAGGAGTTCACGCCGGCGAGCGCCAGCCGGTCGGCGAGCGCGTCGGCCGCGCCGAAGATGAGGCAGGCGATCATCGTGAAGTACGGCCGGCCGAGCCCGAAGGTGAGAGCGGCGACGGCGATGAAGCCGCGGGATGCCGTCATCCCCGCGGTGAACGAGCCGACGGTCGCCATGGACAGCTGCGCGCCGGCGACGCCGCAGAAGATGCCCGAGAGCAGGATCGAGATGAACTTCACCCGGACGACGTTGATGCCTGCGGCCTGTGCCGCGGACTCGTCCTCGCCGACCGCGCGCAGGTGCACCCCGAACGGCGTGCGGTACAGCACGTAGGAGTACACCGGCACGAGCAGGAACGCGAGCCACACGAGGATCGTCTGGTCGTTGAGCATCGGGCCGATGATCGGGATGTCGCCGAGCACGCCGAGGTCGATCTTCGGGAGGATCGCCTTCACGTTGCCGGGGGTGACGCCGGCGTTGCCGTACAGCACGGTCAGCAGCAGGACGGTCACTCCGGCCGCGAGCAGGTTGATGCCGATGCCGACCACGATGAAGTCCGCTTTGAACGTCAGCGTCGCCAGCGCGAAGACGAGGGCGAGCAGGAGCGCGGCGACGATCGCTCCGATGACGCCGACGAACGGATTCGTGACGGCGCCCACCGCGATCGCGGCGAACGCCCCGACCAGCATCATCCCCTCCAGGCCGATGTTGAGGATGTTGCCCATCTGGGTGAACGCACCGCCGACGGCGGCGAGCAGGAGCGGCGCGGTCTTGGTCAGGATGACGGCGAGGGTCGCGACGGTGAAGACCTGGGCGATGATCGCGTTCACGACGAGACTCCCTTGTTCGTGTCGGCCGTGTGCATCTCGGCCCTGTCGAGCCGGACCGGTTCCGGCAGCGGCAGCCGCCGCTTGCGGCTTCTCCGGTTGATGATGAAGGTGGCCGTGATCGTGATGATGATCAGTCCCTGCAGCACGTTGACGATCGGGAAGGGCACGCCCGCGGTCTGCAGGCCGGTCGTGCCGCCCATCATGGTGGCGTAGAACAGCGCGGCCACGAGCGACGCCCACGGGTTGAGCCGTGCGAGCAGCGCGACCGTGATCGCGAGGAAGCCGAATCCGGGCGAGAACGCCTGCAGGAACCGGCCGCCGTTGGGGCCGATGACGTAGAGCGCCCCGGCGAAGCCGGCTGCGGCGCCCGAGACCAGCAGCACCTGCATCGACATCGCCTTGACCGACACGCCCGTGTACTCGGCGAAGCGGTTGATCTCGCCGAGCTGCCTCACCTTCAGGCCCCACGGGGTGCGCACGAGCAGCAGACCCAGCAGCACCGCGACGATCAGGGCGAGGATCAGGTCGGGCCCGATCCCGTACGACGGATTGAACATCGTGAGGTTGTAGGCGTCGTCGATCTTCGGGGAGGCTGCGGCACCGGCCGTCTTGTCCTGGAACGGCCCGGTCACGAAGTAGTTCGTGATGAGCGTCGCGACCGTCGACAGCAGCAGCGTCGTCACGACGATGTCGACGCGCCAGAACGCGTACAGCGCGCCCGGGATGAGGCTCCACAGGCCGCCCGCGATCGTTCCGGCCACCAGGATGAGGATGATCGCCAGCACCGGCGGGAGCCCGCGGAACGTGAAGCCGACCCAGGCGCCGAAGAAGGACCCGAAGTACAGCGACCCCTCGCCCGCGATGCTGAAGAAGCCGGCACGGAACGAGATGATCGTGCCCGCGGACATGACCGCGAGCGGGATGAACATCGCGATGATGGTGCCGATGCCGAAAGACGTGCTCCAGCCCGACCCGAACAGCTGGACGTACGCGGTGAGCGGATCCTGGCCGATCAGGAGGATGATCACGGCGCCGATCACGAGCGCGACGAGCACGGCGATGACCGGCTGCGCCGCGCCGCGGAACGCCTTGGTCGCGAAGTCCGAGAAGAATCCCGGTCGCGCCGTATCGCGTGTCGCGCGGATCGCGGTCTCGGTGTCGAGGGGGGCGAGGACGGTGCTCGTCTCCACGTCGTCGACCTGCGCCACCTCGGCGGATTCGCCCTCGGCGAGCGTCGCGCCGGTCGCCTCGAGCTCCGCCGCGATCCGCTCGCGCTCCGCCTCGGCCTCGGCGAGCGCCTCGGCGGTCGGCTTGACGCCCGCCATCGCCAGGCCGACCGCCACCTCGGTCATGGTGTCCTGCGTGAACTCGGCGATGATCTGCCCGCGGTACATGACCAGCAGCCGGTCGGAGAGGCTCATGACCTCGTTCAGGTCGGCGGACAGCAGCAGGACGCCCGCGCCGTTGTCGCGGGCCCGCACGATCGAGTTGTGCACGAACTCCATCGCGCCGACGTCGACGCCCCGGGTCGGCTGGGACACCATCAGCAGCTTCGGCTCGGACTCGAACTCGCGCGCGATGATGACCTTCTGCATGTTGCCGCCGGACAGCGTGCCGATCGGCGTCTCGGGGCGTGCGCCGCGCACGTCGAACTTGGCGATGAGGGTCTGCGCGTAGGTGCGCATCGCCGCGAGCGACAGCCAGCCGCCGCGCACGATCGGCGCGGTCAGGTGCGTCGCCGCGATGTTCTCCGAGATCGACAGCGACGGGCCCGCGCCCTCGACGTAGCGGTCCTCCGGGATGTAGGACAGCCCGCGGTCGCGACGGCGGGCGACGGATGCCTTCGTGACGTCCTCGCCTCCGAGGCTCACGCGGCCCTTCGGCGGCACGTACATGCCGGCGACGGCGGATGCCAGTTCGGACTGCCCGTTGCCCTCGACGCCGGCGATGCCGACGATCTCGCCGCGGCGGACCGACAGCGACAGGCCGTCGACCGCGATCGCGCCGCGCTGGTCGACCGCGTAGAGGTCCTCGACCGAGAGCACCTCGTCCTTCGGGTCCGGGGGCGTGTGCTTGATCCGCAGCAGCACCTCGCGACCGACCATCATCGACGCGATGTCGGTCTGCGTGAGTCCTTCGGCGGGGCGCGTGTCCACCACCTCGCCGTCGCGGATGACGGTGACCACGTCGGCGATCGAGAGCACCTCGCCCAGCTTGTGCGAGATGAACAGCACGGCGCAGCCGCGCTCGGCGAGCTGGCGCACGACGACGAACAGCTCGTCGGTCTCGGCCGGTGTGAGGACGGCCGTGGGCTCGTCGAGGATCAGCAGGCGCGTGTCGTGCGAGAGCGCCTTGATGATCTCCACGCGCTGGCGCTCGCCGACCGAGAGGTCCTGCACCTTGTCGCGCGGGTTGATCGTGAGGCCGAACGTCCGGGACAGCTCCTCGACGCGCTTCTCCATCGCGCGCTGGTCGAGCTTGCCGAAGCCGTTCGACATCTCCTTGCCGAGGAAGATGTTGGCGGCGACCGTGAGGGACGGCACCAGCTTGAAGTGCTGGTGCACCATGCCGATGCCCAGCGCATCGGCCTTGGTGGGGTCGGAGAGGACGACGGTCTTGCCGTCGAACGCGATCTCACCCGAGGTGGGCTGCAGGTTGCCCGAGATCATGTTCATGAGCGTCGTCTTGCCCGCGCCGTTCTCGCCGACGATCGCGTGCACGCGCCCGGGCTGGACCTCGAGCGAGATGTCGTCGTTCGCGATCTTGGTGCCGAACGACTTCGTGATGTGGCGGAGTTCGAGTATCGCGTTGTCCATCGCGTTGCCTTCCC
>DATMTQ010000292.1:0-7307 GCA_035564095.1 Microbacterium sp.
GCCCCGCGCAGTGCCACGGCGTCGAGCACGCGGGACGCGCCGGGCTCGAAGCGCTGCGACGTGCC
Source organism: Microbacterium sp. (assembly GCA_035564095.1). Lineage (GTDB taxonomy): Bacteria > Actinomycetota > Actinomycetes > Actinomycetales > Microbacteriaceae > Microbacterium. The sequence goes on from DATMTQ010000292.1 coordinate 66, forward strand.
AGCGGGGATGTCCAGGCGGAAGCCCTGCGCGGCATCCCGGTCGAACTGCAGGGCGGCGTTGGCGTCGGGCAGGTGCAGGTGCGATCCGATCTGCACCGGCCGGTCGCCGGTGTTCACGAACGTGAAGGTGCGGCGCTCGTCCGGGGTGCGGTCGGCGTTGAGCTCGAGCGTCCCCGGCTCGACGTCGTACTCGCCGGGCGCGAGGCCGTCGCCGTGGGCCTGACCGCCGGCATCCTGGATCGGCCAGTGCAGGGTCACGAGCTTGCGTCCGTCGGGGAAGGTCGCCTCGACCTGCACGTCGTGCAGCATCTCGGCGACGCCGGGCATGACGTCGTCGGTGGTGAGGACTTCCCGGCCCTCGACCATGAGCTCGTCGACGCGCCGGCCCTCGCGGGCGCGCTCGATGACCCAGGTGCTCAGCAGCGCGACCGTCTCGGGGTGGTTGAGCTTCACCCCGCGCGCATGTCTGTCACGGGCGACCATGCCCGCGACGGAGAGCAGCAGCTTCTCCGTCTCGCCGGGAGTCAGATGCATAAGGGGCACAGTACGCCCGGGTTTGTTACAGCGGGATGACGGCGGAGGAGCGCGCGCGCGACGGGTAGCATTTCGCCTCATGAGGATCGGGATGATGCTGGACTACGCGGGCGGGTTCCGCGAAGCCGCAGCCGAGGTGAAGCAGCTGGAATCCGACGGACTCGGGCTCGTCGTCGTGCCCGAGGCGTACTCGTTCGACGCGGTCAGCCAACTCGGCTACCTCGCCGCACAGACCTCCACGATCGAGCTGGCCAGCGGCATCCTGCAGCTGTACACGCGCACGCCGTCGCTCACCGCGATGACCGCCGCCGGGCTCGATTTCGTGAGCGACGGGCGCTTCACGCTCGGCATCGGCGCGTCCGGCCCGCAGGTGATCGAGGGATTCCACGGGGTGCCGTACGACATCCCGCTCACGCGCACGCGCGAGATCATCGAGATCTGCCGTGCCGTCTGGCGCCGGGAGCGCCTCGATTACCACGGCCGCGCCTACACGATCCCGCTGCCGGCGAGCGAGGGCACAGGCCTCGGCAAGCCGCTCAAGCTCATCAACGAGCCGGTGCGCGCCCGCATCCCGATCGTCGTCGCCGCCCTCGGCCCGAAGGCGGTGGCGCAGGCCGCGGAGATCGCCGACGGCTGGATGCCGACCCTCTTCCACCCGGAGCGCTGGTCGCGCGTGTGGGGCGACGTGCTCGCCGACGGCATCGCCAAGCGCGTGGACACCCTGCGCGACCTCGATGTCTACGCGAGCCCCGCGCTGTACGTCGGTCCGCACGCCGACCGGGCGCTGTCGGTCGTCAAGGAGCACATCGCCCTCTACGTCGGCGGGATGGGCGCCCGGGGCCGCAACTTCTACAACGACGTCGCCACCGGCTACGGCTTCGGGGAGGCGGCCGAGAAGATCCAGGACCTCTACCTCGCCGGCCGCAAGGACGAGGCCGTCGCGGCCGTGCCCGACGAGTTCGCGCGGGCCATCAGCCTGGTCGGCACGGCCGACGAGGTGCGCGCCCGGCTCGACGCGTTCGAAGCGGCCGGGGTGCACACCCTGACGGTCGCGCCGGTCGCGCGCACCGCCGAGGAGCGTCGCGTGCTGATCGGCACCCTGCTCGAACTCGCCGGCTGACCGCCGCCATCCCGGACATTGAGCGAGCCTCTCCTCCCGGTCGTTGAGCGAGCGCAGCGAGCCGAAACGCCGCACCCGACCCGGATGTCGGAGGCATCCGGCATCCTGTGGGAATGACTCCGGACCCCGCCACCATCACCCCCGCGATCCGGGATGCCGCGCGCGATGCCCTCCGCGCGCTCACCGGTCGTCCCGACGCCGACTTCCACGACGGACAGTTCGAGGCCGTCGAGGCCCTCGTGGGGCACCGCCGCCGGGCGCTCGTCGTGCAGCGCACCGGGTGGGGCAAATCGGCGGTGTACTTCGTCGCGACGCTGCTGCTGCGCCGCGCCGGAGCGGGTCCGACGGTGCTGGTCTCGCCGCTGCTCGCACTGATGCGCGACCAGATCGCGGCGGCCGAGCGTGCGGGGGTCCGGGCGGTGGCGATCAACTCGACCAACCCCCTCGAGTGGGACGACGTGCGCGCGCAGCTCGACCGCGACGAGATCGACGTGCTGCTGGTGTCTCCGGAACGGCTGAACAATCCGACGTTCCGTGACGGGCAGCTGCCCGATCTCGTGCGCCGCATGGGGCTGCTCGTCGTCGACGAAGCCCACTGCATCAGCGACTGGGGGCACGATTTCCGGCCCGACTACCGGCGGCTGCGCGAGCTCATCGCGCAGCTGTCGCCCGAAGTCCCCGTGCTGGCCACGACGGCCACGGCCAACCGCCGGGTCGTCATCGATGTTCGCGAACAGCTGGCGACGGGCGACGTCGAGGTGCTCACCATCCGCGGTCCGCTGGCGCGCGCGTCCCTGCGTCTCGGGGTGTTGCAGCTGGCGAATGCGCGGCAACGGCTCGCGTGGCTGTCGAGCCACCTCGACGAGTTGCCGGGCTCCGGCATCATCTACACGCTGACGGTCGCCGCGGCGCACGACACCGCGCGGCTGCTGCGCGAACGCGGCCACGACGTGCGCGCCTACACCGGGCAGACCGACCCCGACGAGCGAGCCGAGAGCGAGCAGGCGCTCAAAGACAACACCGTCAAGGCGCTGGTCGCCACGAGCGCGCTGGGGATGGGATTCGACAAGCCCGACCTCGGGTTCGTCGTGCATCTGGGCGCGCCGTCGTCGCCAGTCGCCTACTACCAGCAGGTGGGGCGCGCGGGCCGTGCGACGGACTCGGCCGATGTGCTGCTGCTGCCGGCGGCCGAAGACCGGGACATCTGGCACTACTTCGCCACCGCGTCCATGCCCGACGAAGAGCGGGCGGAGCGCGTCCTCTCGGCGCTGGGGGAGGCGCCGCTGTCGACGCCCGCGCTCGAGGCCGTCGTCGACATCCGGCGTGCGCCGCTCGAGCTGCTGCTGAAGGTGCTCGACGTCGACGGCGCGGTGCGTCGCGTGTCGGGCGGGTGGATCGCCACCGGCGCGCCGTGGACGTACGACGAGGAGCGCTACAGCCGCATCGCGGCGGAGCGCACCGCCGAGCAGCAGCGGATGCTCGAATACGAGCGCTCCGAGAGCTGCCGCATGGCGTTTCTGCAGAGCGCGCTGGACGACGACACGGCGGCGCTGTGCGGTCGCTGCGACGTGTGCGCGGGCGTGTGGTACCCGACCCAGGTGAGCGCCGCGGAGGGCGAGGCCGCGGGTGCCGCGCTCGACCGGGTCGGCGTGCCGATCGAGCCCCGACTGCAGTGGCCCCCCGGGGTTGCGAAACTCGGAGTTGCCGTCAAAGGGCGCATCCCGGCAGACGAACAGGCGGCCGAGGGGCGTGCCCTGGCGCGGCTCACCGACCTCGGGTGGGGCGGCACCCTGCGGCGCCTGTTCGCCGAGGGGGCGGCGGATGCCCCGGTCACCCAGGAGATGCTGGCGGCCTGCGTGCGTGTGCTCGCCGAGTGGGGCTGGGCGCAGCGCCCGGTCGCGGTGGCGTCGGTGCCGTCCCGCACCCGGCCGCAGCTGGTGGCATCCTTCGCTCGGGGGATCGCCGAGGTCGGTCGGCTGACCTACCTCGGTGAGCTCGGATGGACGGGCGGTGGTCCGAGCGGCCGGTCGGGAGGCAACAGCGCGTTCCGGCTCGCCGGTCTGTGGGATGCCTTCCGCGCTACGCACCTGTCCGTGCCTCCCGGCCCGGTGCTGCTGGTCGACGACATCGCGGACAGCCGCTGGACGCTCACCGTCGCAGCCCGCGAGCTGCGTCGCGCCGGAGCCACCGAGGTGCTGCCGTTCGCCCTCGCGCTCCGCGCCTGACCTCGCCCCCGCCGGTCGTTGAGCGAGCGCAGCGAGCCGAAACGCGTCGCCCCGCGATATGCGCCCGTCCTCACACCTGCCGGTCGTTGAGCGAGCGAAGCGAGTCGAAACGCCCCGCCCCGCGAGCTCGAGGTCCTCTCGCGCCCCAGCCGCTCAGACCGTCGCCGACGACAGCAGGATGCTGGTCTCGCTGTCGCGTACCCCCTCGAGGGTGCGGATGACGCCGAGCACGGCGTCCAGCCGCGCCAGGCTGTCGCAGCTCAGCTCGGCGACCAAGTCCCAGCGGCCGTTCGTGGTGTGCAGGGCGGCGATCTCGGGGATGCCGCGCAGCCCGCTCACCACGTCGCGGGCATCCCGCCCCTCCACGGCGATCATCGTCACCGCGCGCACCGCGGTGTGCGCCGCCGGATCGTGCACGCGCACCGAGAATCCGACGATCACCCCCGTCGACAGCAGCCGCTCCAGACGCTTGGAGATCGTGGTCCGGGTCACGCCCAGTCGGGCAGCGAGGGAGGCGACCGGCTCGCGTCCGTTCGCGCGCAGCAGCGAGATCAGGCGACGGTCCAGATCGTCGACGGGCGCGGTCATGCACTCAATGTACTTCGATGATGCGCAGAGTGCACACTATCGATCCGAATTGACGCGTGTTGCTTATTGAAACGCATCCATGCCCGTTCCTAAGGTTGGTGTCGTGACTGACTCCTCCGCGCGCATGCATGCCAACACCCCCGACAACGCCCTGATCGTCGACTCCGTGCTCGGTTATGCCCGGCGGCGGTTGCTGTCCACCGACGTGCCGCTGGACAAGCCCGTGTCCGAGGCCGACCTGAAGCGTCTCGCGGGGCCGACCGTCATCCCCGAGGGCATGGGCGGTGCGCGTGCTCTCGCGGTGTTCGAGCACATCCTCGCGCCGGCGTGCCTCACGATCGACCACCCGCAGTACCTGTCGTTCATCCCGGCGGCGCCGACCAAGGCGGCGATCGCGTTCGACCTCGCCGTCTCCGCGTCGAGCCTGTACGGCGGCAGCTGGATGGAGGGGTCCGGCGCGGTCTACGCCGAGAACGAGGTGCTCGAGTGGCTGCGCACCGAGTTCGGGATGCCCGAGGGCGCGGGCGGCGTCTTCGTGCAGGGCGGCACGATCGGCAACCTGTCGGCGCTGGTCGCCGCGCGTTCGTGCGCCCGCGAGCGGCTCGCCGCCGTCGGCAAGCCGGAACCAACCCGCTGGAAGGTGGTGTGCAGCGCCGAGGCGCACTCGTCGAACAAGTCGGCCGCAAAGGTGATGGACGTCGATACCGTGCTGGTGCCGGCCGGCGAAGACGGGATGCTGCACGGCGAGGCCGTCCGGGCGGCCCTCGAGGAGTACGGCGACGCAGTTTTCGCTGTCGTCGCGACCGGCGGCTCCACGAACTTCGGCATCGTCGACGACATCGCCTCGATCGCCGCGCTCAAGGACGACTTCGACTTCTGGCTGCACATCGACGGGGCGTACGGGCTCACCGCGATGCTGTCGCCGCTGGCCCGCGACCGGTTTGCCGGCGTGGAGCGCGCCGACTCGGTGATCGTCGACCCGCACAAGTGGCTCTTCTCGCCGTTCGACGCCTGCGCGCTCATCTACCGCGATCCCGAGATTGGCCGTCGCGCGCACACGCAGCACGCCGAGTACCTCGACACGCTCAACGACAAGCCCGAGTACAACCCGTCGGACTACTCGATCCAGCTGACCCGCCGCCCCCGCGGGCTGCCGCTCTGGTATTCGCTCGCGACGCACGGCACCGAGGCGTATCGCGAGGCCGTCACCGAGATCATCGCGCTCACGCAGCGGATCGCGGCGGAGATCGCGTCGCGCCCCTATCTGTCGCTCGTGCGCGACCCGCAGCTCTCGGTGGTCGTGTTCGAGCGCGAGGGCTGGGACCGCGACGACTACGAGCGCTGGTCGGCCGGACTGCTCGATTCGCAGCGCGCCTTCGTCGTGCCGAGCTCGCACGCGGGTCGCCCGAACACGAGGTTCGCGATCATCAACCCGCTGACGACGTTCGAGCAGATGAGCGCCATCCTCGACACGATGGCCTGATCCGCCAGGGCAGGATGCCGCGGCATCCTGCCCTCGTCGTTGAGCCCGGCCGCCCGAAGGCCGTTCGAGACGAAGCACACCCAGCCCCGAGCCCGTTCATGCGGCGGGGCGCACGTGTCCCGGTGGAGACCGGAAGCGTCTCGGCGACCCGGGCGGCGCCTGCCGATCACCCCACAGGTACCTGCGCTCGAGAGGGCGCCCGAGCACGATCGGCGCCCCGTCGTCAGGCGGATGCAGCATCAACCGGCCCTTGTTTTGCCTGCTGATCCGCCATCCGTGATGGTGGAGATTCATGTGGTGGAATCTGCACAGCAGGACGCCGCGGTCGACATCGGTCCGGCCGCCTTGGGAGTGCTTGTCGATGTGATGCGCCTCGCAGTACGACGCCGGCCGGTCGCAGTCCGTCCACACGCATCCGCCGTCGCGGATTCCGAGCGCGAGCTTCTGCTTCGCCGAGAACAGCCGAGCCTCCCGCCCGAGATTCAGCGGATCGCCGTCGGTGTCGACGACGCACTCCCTGGTGCCCGTGTCGCACGCGCGCTGCGCGGCGAACGTGGCCGGCACCGTGACTCCCGTCTCCTCGATGAGCGCGACCGCTGTGCTTCCGGCGGCCTCGGCGTCTCGCGCGGACGCCGTGACGATCACGCGCACGCCCGCCTGCCGGGTGCCGAAGACCGACGCGGCATCGGCTCGGGCGCCCGCGGTGATCACGTCGAGGAACAAGTCGTACGCGAGCTGCTCGTTCGACCGCGGATCCGCGACGAGCGCCTCGGCTGCAGCTTTCTCGTCGGGGTCGACGAATCTCGGGCCACCCCGGCGCGGGCGCAGTGCCGGGTCCAGGATCTCGTCGAGCCACGCAGCGCCCTCGTCATCGCAGTCGATGCGGGCATGCGTGATGCCGCGCGCATCCATCCACGAACGGAAGGAGCGCTGCTCGTATCGCTCCTCATACCGGGCCCGTGCACCGGTCGGGTCGAGCACATCGCGGACGGCTCGCGCCGCAGCGCCCAGGTCTTCCACGGTCCGCCGGCCTGCCTCCTCGATGAGATCGATCGCGGCGGCCTCCCACGACGTGTGGGCGTCTCGAGTCCAAAAGGCCCGCTCGGCGGCATCCTGGTGCATCGGGTCGTCGGCATCAGGCTCGGGCGGTTCGCCGAGGCCGCGGCGGATGGCGTCCTGCTGGTCGACCGTGATGCGTCCCGCCGTGAACGCCTCGCCGAGCGGTGCCCACCACGGCCGCGCTGCCGGCTCGGCGGCATCCGGCTTCCGCCCGTCCGGTCCCTCGACGGCCT
>DATMTQ010000293.1:0-2759 GCA_035564095.1 Microbacterium sp.
TCGTGTCCGCGGTGTCGCTCGGCGCCTGGCTCGTCGATGCGCCGTTCTGTCCGCGCTGCGGCGCCCGCACCGAGGTGGCGCAGGCGGGCTGGTCCCGCCGCTGCGCAGCCTGCGACCGCGAGCACTTCCCGCGCACCGATCCCGCCGTGATCATGACCGTGACGAGCTCAGACGACCCCGACCTGCTGCTGCTCGGCGCCAATGCCCTCTGGGGTCCGCCGCGGTTCTCCTGCTTCGCCGGCTTCGTCGAGGCGGGGGAATCGCTCGAGGAGGCCGTGGCCCGCGAGCTCGCCGAGGAGGCCGGCATCCGGATCGTGGGGCAGCGCTACCGGTGGTCCCAGCCCTGGCCGTACCCGCGGTCGCTGATGCTCGGGTTCGAGGCGCACGCGGAGCCCGGTGCGGTCGCGCGCGCGGACGGGGAGGAGATCGTCGAGCTGCGCTGGTTCACCCGGCGGGAGATCGCCGACGCCCTCGAGCACGGCGGCACCTGGGACGCCCCCCGCTCGGGCGCGGATGCCGTCGCCCTGCAGCTGCCCGGTCCCGCCTCGATCGCGTACCGCCTCATCGCCGACTGGTGCCGGCGCCGATGAGCGGATCTGCCCTGGACGGACTGGACGAGAGCCAGCGGGCTGCGGCATCCGCCCTGCGCGGGCCCGTCTGCGTGCTCGCCGGCGCGGGCACCGGCAAGACGCGTGTGATCACCCATCGCATCGCGCACGGCGTGGAGACCGGTGCGTACACGCCCACCCGGGTGATGGCCGTCACGTTCACGAGCAAGGCGGCGGGGGAGATGCGCGGGCGCCTGCACCGGCTCGGCGTGCCGGGCGTCGCGGCGCGCACGTTCCACGCCGCCGCGCTCTCGCAGCTGAACTTCTTCTGGCCGACGGTCGCCAAGGATGCCGCCCCCGGCATCGTCGACAACAAGGTGAAGCTGCTCGCGCAGGCGGCCGAGTCGGTGCGCCTCGACCTCGACCGGCCGACGCTGCGGGACGTCGCCTCCGAGATCGAGTGGCGCAAGGTCACGCTGCGGTCGCTGGAGGCATACGCCCGCGCCCGGCCGGAGGGAGTGGGCGGCCTCTCCGTCGACCGGCTCATCGCCCTGCAACGCGCCTACGAGCAGCTGAAGGATGAGCGGCGCCAGCTCGACTTCGAAGACGTCCTGCTGGCGTGCGCGGGGATGCTCGAAGCAGAGCCGCGGGTCGCGTCCGCGGTGCGCGAGCAGTATCGGCACTTCACCGTCGACGAATACCAGGACGTCTCTCCGCTGCAGAACCGGCTGCTCGACCTGTGGCTGGGCGACCGGCGCGACCTGTGCGTGGTCGGCGACGCGAGCCAGACCATCTATTCGTTCACCGGCGCGGATGCCTCGTTCCTGCTCGATTTCGAGCGGCGCCATCCCGACGCCCACGTCGTGCGCCTCGAACGCAGCTACCGGTCCTCGCCCCCCGTGCTCGCGGTCGCGAACGGCCTCATGCGTGGACGCCCCGGAGCGCTGCGCCTCGTCGCGGCGGAGTCCCCCGCACCGGAGGCCCCGGTCGAGCGTCCCACGGTGACCGCGTATCTCGACGACGAGCTCGAGGCCCGGGGAGTGGCGGACGCCGTCGCCCGGCGGCTCGCCGCGGGCGCCGATCCGCGTGAGGTCGCGGTTCTGTACCGCACGCACGCCCAGTCCGTGGCGCTCGTCGATGCGCTCAGCCGCGCCGACGTCGCCACCACGGTGCTCGGCGGCCGGCGCTTCTTCGACATGCCCGAGGTACGGCAGGCGGTGATGGCGATCCGCGCGGCCGCGGTCGCCCCGACGACGGGCTCGCTCGTCGCCGACGTGCGGGCGGTGCTGCGCGGCCTCGGGCTCACCGATGACCCGCCGCCGGCCGGCGGCGCCCTGCGGGAGGCGTGGGAGGCCCGGGCCGCGCTGCTGCGACTGGCCGAGGAGGCCTCGGCGGAGACCACGCTGAAGGCGTTCGGGGACGACCTGCAGCGCCGTGCGAAGGACCAGCACGAGCCCAGCGTGCGCACCGTGACGCTCGCGACCCTGCACGCCGCGAAGGGCCTGGAGTGGGATCACGTGCATCTGGTGGGCATGGCCGAGGGGCTGCTGCCGATCTCGTACGCGACGACGTTCGAGCAGGTCGACGAGGAGCGCCGACTCGCCTACGTCGGCATCACGCGCGCCGCGCGGACGCTCTCCATGTCGTGGGCACGCGGAGGGGGACGGCAGGAGCGGCTTCCGTCGCGGTTTCTCCGAGAGATCGGCACAGACAGCGTGGATGAGGTGAACATGCGACGGTCGACCGCCGGTGTTCGCCGGCCCGCAGGGTCACGCGGTATGCGTCCGTCTTCGCCGGCGCGCTGATCATCCGGGCGCAGACGAGAGCCGCCTCCGCGACGAGCAGACGCGGCATCTGAGGGGCGGTCCGCTGCGCGAGCTGAGCGGCGAGCGTCGCCCACTCCGGATCCGCGCCGCGGGCGTGCGTCTGCTCGCACACGGCGCACGCGGTGCGACCCGGGCGCACCAGCGGACCGATCCGCGCGCCGCCGTCCGCGAACACGACCGGGACGTGCGGGGCGTCCTCGTGCAGCAGCTGCACGGCGGCCAGCGGGTCGACGACGTGGTGCGACAGGAGCACGACGACGTCGGCGGGCGGGCCGCTCTGCGCGCCCGCGTCGCGGCCCTCCACCCGGCACGGCACGGACACCCAGTCCAGCGCCTGCGCGAAGTCCGCGGCATCCGAGCCCGGGAAGACCCGTGGGACGCGAAG
>DATMTQ010000294.1:0-5585 GCA_035564095.1 Microbacterium sp.
CCGGCCGCGGTGCCGAAGATGTAGTTCGTCGTCTCCACCGACGCCACCCAATCCCGGTACGCGTCGTTGATCGCGTCCTTCAACGTGCGCGACCCCGTCTTCACCGAGATCACCTCCGCACCCAGCAACCGCATCCGCGCCACGTTCAAAGCCTGACGCCGCGTGTCCACCTCGCCCATGTAGATCGTGCAGTCCATCCCGAACAACGCCGCGGCCGTCGCCGTCGCCACCCCGTGCTGACCCGCACCCGTCTCCGCGATCACCCGCGTCTTACCCAACCGCCGCGTCAGCAGCGCCTGCCCCAGCACGTTGTTGATCTTGTGCGACCCGGTATGGTTCAGATCCTCCCGCTTCAGGAACACCCGCGCTCCCCCAGCATGCTCCGCGAACCGCGGCACCTCCGTGACGATCGACGGCCGCCCCGCATACGACCGCAACAGGTCCCGGAACTCCACAAGGAACGACGGGTCAGCCATCGCCCGCTCATACACCCCGGTGAGCTCGTCGATCGCCGCGATCAACGACTCCGGCATGAACCGCCCACCGAACTCGCCGAAGAACGGACCATGCGCGGCGCGGAGCGAGCCGATGTCGGCCGGCAGTCCCCCTTCGCCTCCCTCCGGTCGCTCGGTGCGTCGCATGATCAGGCCTCCAGGAAGGATCGAAGTGTGGCGACCGGGTCGCCGGTCACGAGGGCTTCGCCGACGAGCACGGCATCCGCGCCGGCAGCACGGTAGTGGGCGACGTCGGCAGGTGCCAGTACGGCCGATTCGGCGACCTTGACCGCGTCCGCGGGGATGCGCTCGACGAGTCGGCCGAACAGGTCGCGGTCCATCTCGAACGTCGTGAGGTCACGGGCGTTCACGCCGATGAGCCGCGCGCCGAGGTCGGCGGCGCGGTCCACCTCGTCGGCGGAGTGGGCCTCCACGAGCGCGGTCATCCCGAGGTCCCCGATGAGGCCGTACAGCTCGGCGAGCAGCGGCTGGTCGAGCGCCGCGACGATGAGCAGCACGAGGTCGGCGCCGGACGCCCGCGCCTCGAGCACCTGGTAGGGCGTCGCGATGAAGTCCTTGCGCAGCACCGGCAGCCCGACCCGGGCCTTGACGGCCTCGAGGTCGGCGAGGCTTCCCTTGAACCGGCGTTCCTCGGTGAGCACGGAGATCGCGGACGCTCCGCCCTGCTCGTAGAGCCCTGCGAGGTGCGCGGGATCGGGGATGCCGGCCAGGTCGCCGCGGGAGGGGCTCGCGCGCTTGACCTCGGCGATCACCTTCACCCGGTCGCCCGGCGCGAGGAAGGAGAGTGCGTCACGGGCGGGCGACTGCGCCAGGGCGTCGCGCTCGACGTCCGGCAGCGACCGGGTCTGTTCGCGCTGCGCGGCATCCTCCACCGCGCCGGAAGTGAGATCGGCGAGCAGGTTCAATGCTCTTTGGGCTGGTACTTCGGGCCGTTGACCCCGTAGCCGGCCTTCTTCATGACGAACCCGACGACGGCGCCGATGACGACGATCACGACCGAGATCCACACCAGCACGGGCATCTCGAGGTAGAAGAAGAGGGTGCCGAGAGAGACGCCGGCGAGCATGATGATGACCATCGCCCAGGCGGCGGGCGAATGTCCGTGGCCGGGGTCTGCGATGGGGTTCGACATGGGGCTCCTTGAGGTGCGGGCTGGCGGGCGACGTGCCCGTCGGCCAGTCTATCGGGTCGAGGGGTGGGGTCCCCGGTGCGCGGCGCGCGTCCGGATCAGCGACCGGAGTCGGTGGGGTCCTCGCCCCGGGAGAGGTCGTCCCACGACTCCACGGCGTCCAGCGGACCGGCGGAGGCCTGACGGCCGGCGGCATCCGTGCGGTAACGGCGGCCGGTCGAGCGCCAGCGGCGGGCGGTGACGAGCACGAACACGCCGGCGAGCATGAGCACGACCCAGAGCACGGCGGTGACGTACGGCCACGGCGTGGCGATGTCGCGCGCGATCAGCTTCGCGACCGAGGCGTCGCCGGCGATGCCCGTCGCGGACGTGACGACGCGGGCCACCGCGCCGACCGGATGCGTGGTCGCCACCGGCCAGGTCGTGACGATCAGCGCCGCGGCGATGACGACCTCGACGGCGCCGAAGACGAAGCGCAGCACCGTGCCGGCGATCGACAGCACGGCGCCCAGCGCGAGCACGGCGAGGCTCAGTGGAGCCAGGATCGGCACCGCGGTCGATCCCGGCACGCTGAGGCTGTGCGCGGCCGCGCCGGTGAGATCCACGGTGAACCACGTCTGCGTGGACGAGAGGACGCCGAGGGCGCCGCAGGCGAGGGTGACCAGGACGGACAGCAGACGCGCGCGAGCCGGGCCCACGCGCCTCGAGGCTCCGGACGGCGCGGCAGCGCCGTTTGGAGAAGGCGTGGGGATCATGCGTCCTCGTCCGTCACGACCGGCTCGAGGTCCACGGTGTCGAAGCACGTGCGCGTGCCGGTGTGGCAGGCCGCGCCGATCTGCTCCACCTCCAGCAGGACGGCGTCGCCGTCGCAGTCCAGGCGCGCGCCGCGGACGAGCTGGATGTGCCCGGACGTGTCGCCCTTGCGCCAGTACTCCTGGCGCGACCGCGACCAGAACGTCACGCGCCCCTCGGTGAGGGTGCGGCGGAGGGCTTCGGCATCCATCCAGCCGAGCATGAGCACCTCGCGGGTGTCCCACTGCTGCACGATCGCCGCCACCAGGCCCCGCGCGTCGAAGGAGACCTGCGCGATGCGCTCGTCGAGCGAGGCGGTCATGCGCGCACCTCGATGCCGTCGGCCGCGAGCGCGCGCTTCACGTCGGCGATGGTCATCTGTCCGGAGTGGAACACGGATGCCGCCAGCACGGCGTCGGCGCCGGCGTGCACGGCCGGGGCGAAGTGCGACACATCTCCCGCTCCCCCGGACGCGATCACGGGAACGCTCGAGACTTCGCGCATGAGTCCGGTGAGCTCGAGGTCGAAGCCGGCCTTCGTTCCGTCCGCGTCGATCGAGTTGACGAGCAACTCCCCCGCGCCGCGCTCGATCGCCTCGCGCGCCCACTCCAGGGCGTCGAGGTCGGTCTCGGTGCGGCCGCCGTGCGTCGTGACCACGAAGCCCGATGTGGTGCGTGCGGAGCGCTTCACGTCGAGGGAGAGCACGAGCACCTGGGCTCCGAACACATCGGCGATCTCGTCGATCAGGCCGGGCCGGGCGATCGCCGCCGAGTTCACGCCCACCTTGTCGGCTCCGACCGAAAGCAGCCGGGCGACGTCGTCGACGGAGCGGATGCCGCCGCCCACCGTCAGCGGGATGAAGACCTGCTCGGCGGTGCGACGCACCACGTCGTACGTCGTGGCGCGCTCTTCGACCGTCGCGGTGACGTCGAGGAACGTGAGCTCGTCGGCCCCCTGCGCGTAATAGAGCGCCGCGAGCTCGACCGGGTCGCCCATGTCGCGCAGGTTCTCGAAGTTGACGCCCTTGACGACGCGGCCGGCGGCCACGTCCAGGCACGGGATGACGCGCGTGACGAGGGCCATCACAGCCTCGCGTTGTGGATCGCGGTGACGAGGATGGCGCGGGCGCCCAGCTCGTAGAGCGCGTCCATGGCGTGGTTGACCTCGCGACGGGCGCACATGACGCGCACCGCCACCCACTCCGGGTCGCGCAGCGGCGAGATCGTCGGCGACTCCACGCCGGGGGCGATCGCGACGGCCCGCTCGACGAGGTGCGCGGGCAGGTCGTAGTCGATCATGACGTAGCGGCGCGCGACCATGACGCCGCGCAGCCGACGCACGAAGGTGTCGATGCCGTCGACGTCGTGCGGGCCCTGGATGAGCACGGCCTCGGACTCGAGCAGCACGGGGCCGAAGATCTCCAGCCCCGCCTGACGCAGCGTGGTGCCGGTGGAGACCACGTCCGCGACGGCATCCGCCACGCCGAGCTGCACGGCCGACTCCACGGCGCCGTCCAGCGGCACGAGGTCGACGGCGATGCCGTGCTCGTCGAGGTAGGCGTCCACGAGCCCCGGGTAGGCGCTTGCGACCCGCATGCCTTGCAGGTCGGCCAGCTCGCGGAAGCGTCCGGGCGGGCCTGCGAAGCGGAACGTGGACCCGGCGAAGCCGAGCGCCTCGATCTCGCGAGCGCGGCCGCGGGCGTCCAGCAGCAGGTCGCGGCCGGTGATGCCGACGTCCAGCGCTCCGGAGCCCACGTACGTCGCGATGTCGCGCGGGCGCAGGTAGAAGAACTCGACGTCGTTGGCCTGGTCGGAGACGTACAGGTCCTTGGCGTCGCGGCGGCCGGTGTACCCGGCCTCGGACAGCATCTGGGCGGCGGTCTCGGCGAGCGAGCCCTTGTTCGGCACGGCAATGCGCAGCATGACGAAGTCTTTCGGTCAGAGAGAGGATGCGTTCACAGGTGGCGGTACACGTCCGCGAGGGACAGTCCCTTCGCATGCATGAGCACCTGCAGATGATAGAGCAGCTGCGAGATCTCCTCGGCTGCGGCATCCGTCGACTCGTATTCGGCGGCCATCCACACCTCGGCCGCCTCTTCGACGATCTTCTTGCCGATCGCATGCACGCCCGCGTCGAATTCCGCGACAGTGCCGGACCCCTCCGGTCGCTCTGCGATCTTCACCGCGAGCTCGGCGAACAACTCGTCGAACGTCTTCACCTGTCCAGGGTACCTGGTCGCACTCGGCGCGCTCTCCACGGGCGGCGTCAGTGACGGTGCGCGGCGACCACGTCGCGCAGCCCTGCGATCGCGGCATCAGGATCGCCCGCCCCGAACACGGCCGAACCCGCCACGAAAGTGTCGGCGCCCGCCTCCGCGGCCTGCGCGATGGTCGACTCGCCTATGCCGCCGTCGACCTGCAGCCACACGCTCGACCCACGGCGTTTGGCCTCGTCGGCCAGGCGCCGCAGCTTCGGCATCATCTCCGGGATGAACGACTGCCCGCCGAATCCCGGTTCCACCGTCATCACGAGGATCTGGTCGAAGTCGTCGAGCAGGTCGAACAGACCCTCCACGGGTGTGGCCGGCTTCACGGCGACCCCGGCGCGGGCGCCGATCTCGCGCAGGCGCCGGGCGAGCGAGACCGGCTCGGTCGCCGCTTCGAGGTGGAACGTGACGGACGCCGCGCCGAGCTCCGCGTAGCCGGGCGCCCAGCGGTCCGGGTTCGTGATCATCAGATGCACGTCGAGCGGGATGGGACTCGTCTCCTGGATGCGGCCCACCATCTGCGTGCCGAACGTGAGGTTGGGCACGAAATGGTTGTCCATCACGTCGACGTGCACGAAGTCGGCGCCGGAGATCCGGGCGAGTTCGGACTGCATGTTGACGAAGTCGGCGGCGAGGATGCTCGGATTGATGCGGATGTCGTCGGCCACAGCACCATTATGTCGGTGGTGCGACGGTCACCGCGTGCGCCCGGGCGGGCCCGGGTAGGGTCGGAAGAGGCATCCAGCATCGACCGGGAGGCGAGAGCGAGATGAGCGACGAGACCGGTGCGGGCGGGCAGACGCCGGAGCACGAAGACGCCACCCCGGCGACGGAGACGGCCACGGCGCCGCCGGCGCGACGCCGTGGCCTGCGGCGAGGGACC
>DATMTQ010000295.1:0-4048 GCA_035564095.1 Microbacterium sp.
GGACATCCTGGGTGCGGAGACCCAGGGCATGATCGGGTACGTCGTTCAGCAGGAGCTCTCCAACGCGCTCGGCGGGGAGCGCGAGGTCGCGGCGGTGATCACGACGACCGTGGTCGACGAGAACGACCCGGCCTTCGACCGTCCCACCAAGCTCATCGGCCCGACGTACTCGGCTCAGGATGCGGCCGAGGCCGCCGCGGAATACCGCTGGACCATCGCGAAGGACGGCACGGCCTTCCGCCGCGTCGTGCCCTCGCCCACCCCGCTGTCGATCGTGCAGGCGCCGCTCATCCGCCGTCTGCTCGAGGGTGGCAGCCTCGCGGTCTGCGTCGGCGGCGGCGGCGTTCCGGTCCGCGAGGACGCCAAGGGCCGTCACGTCGGCGTGCAGGCCGTCGTCGACAAGGACCTCGCGAGCGCCGCGCTCGCCGCCGACATCGGCGCCGACACGCTCATCATGCTCACCGACGGCGACTACGTCAGCGAGAACTGGGGCACCCCGGAGCAGCGCGACATCCTCACCGCGTCGGCCGACGCAGTGGCCGCGATGACGTTCGCCGAGGGATCCATGCAGCCGAAGATCGATGCCGCCATCCGGGTCGCCCGCGCCGGCGGCCGCGCGCTCATCGGCCCGCTCGACCGGTTGGACGACCTGCTGGCCCGCCGGATCGGCACCGAGATCGTCCCGACCCTCGACGAGGGCATCGTCTGGGTCGGGCAGAAGGCTGCCAAGAAGGCCGCCTGACCGCAGGCACCGGGGCGCGCACGTCCGGGCGCTCGGGCCGGCATCCGGACTGCAGCGGATGCCGGCCGGGCCACCGGGCGGCCATTGGCCGTGCCGGCGACTGGATATCCTGATTCGATGAGCCCTCTTCGCCCGCTCGACCAGTCGACCAAGCTGCAGCACGTCCTCTACGAGATCCGTGGAGCAGCCCTGGCCGAGGCCGACAAGCTGGAGGCCGACGGTCACACCATCCTGAAGCTGAACACCGGCAACCCGGCGATCTTCGGCTTCGACGCGCCCTACCAGATCGTGCGCGACATGATCGAGGCGATCCCGAACTCGCACGGGTACTCCGACAGCCGCGGCATCATGTCCGCCCGGCGTGCGGTCGTGTCGCGCTACGAGCAGATCCCGGGGTTCCCGAAGTTCGACCCGGACGACGTGTATCTCGGCAACGGGGTGTCCGAGCTCATCACGATGACGATGCAGGCGCTGCTCGACGAGGGCGACGAGGTGCTGATCCCGTCTCCGGACTATCCGCTGTGGACCGCGATGACGAGCCTCGGCGGCGGCACCCCGGTGCACTACCTGTGCGACGCGGAGGACGACTGGCAGCCGGTGCTCGACGACATCCGCGCCAAGGTCACCCCGCGCACCAAGGCCATCGTGGTGATCAACCCGAACAACCCCACCGGGGCGGTGTACCGTCGCGAGGTGCTCGAGGGCATCCTGCAGATCGCCCGGGAGAACTCGCTGCTGGTGCTGGCCGACGAGATCTACGACCGCATCCTGTTCGACGGCGCCGAGCACATCAGCCTCGCGACCCTGGCGCCCGACCTGCTGTGCCTCACCTTCAACGGCCTGTCCAAGACGTACCGCGTCGCCGGATACCGCAGCGGATGGCTCGTCATCACCGGTCCGAAGAAGCATGCGCGCGGCTTCCTCGAGGGCATCCAGCTGCTGGCGTCCACGCGGCTGTGCCCGAACGTGCCCGCCCAGCACGCCGTGCAGGCGGCGCTGTCCGGCGTGCAGTCGATCGACGCGCTCATCGCCCCGAGCGGCCGTCTGCACGAGCAACGGGACATCTGCTGGGAAGGGCTCCAGGCCATCCCGGGCGTCTCCTGCTACCGGCCGCAGGGTGCGCTGTACGCGTTCCCGCGGCTCGACCCCGAGGTGCACGAGATCCGGGACGACGCCAAGTTCGTCTACGACCTGCTCGTCGCTGAGCACGTGCTCGTCGTGCAGGGCACCGGCTTCAACTGGCCGACGCCCGACCACTTCCGGATCGTGACGCTCCCCGAGACGCGCGTGCTCGCCGATGCCGTGGAGCGCATCGGCAACTTCCTCTCCTCGTACCGTCAGTGACGGCATCCCCTGTGGACGGATCCGCGGGCGGGATGCCGCGATCGCGTACGCTCGGGCCCGTGCAGTGGGATCACGTCTTCGAAGACCTGGAGGGACAGCTCGCCGCGGCCTGGGAGGCCGAGCAGCATTCCCTCGCCGCGGAGCAGGAGCGCCTGCGGATCGCGAAGCTGAGCCTGCGCGACCGGCTGCGCGCGGCCGCGGACGGGGCGGCCGACCTCGTGGTCGAGGTCGCGGGCGACACCCGGCTGACCGCGCGGATGCAGCTCGTCGGCGAGGACTGGTGCGCGGTGGCGGGTGCGGATCGTCGTGCCGTGCTGGTGCCGCTCGCCGCGATCGTCTCGGTCGGGATGACGGCCGCCGACCTGGCGCGGACGGTGGCGGCGACACCGCGCCGCGGCGCGCGACTCGTGGAGCGGATGCCGATGGGCTTCGTGCTGCGCGACCTCGCACGGCGGCGCGTTCCCGTCACGGTGCAGTTGCGGGCGGGGCGCGCCTTGACGGGCACCATCGACCGCGCCGGCATCGACCACCTCGATCTCGCTCTGCACGACCCGGGCATGCCGAGGCGCGAGGCGGCCGTGCGCGGCGTGCGGACGGTGCCGTTCGAGGCAGTCGCCTGGGTGCGCCTGGATGCCGGCGACCCGCTGACCGTGTGACCGGCGCTCACTCGGCGCGGTGCGAGAACCCCGCTCCCCACACCTCGGGGAAGCTCGCCGCGTTGGACTGCCGCCACAGCGCCATCTGGCGGGCCTCCTCGATCTGCTCGTCGAGGTAGTCGACGACGCTCGCCTCTTCGATGCGCCACTGCGGCGGCACCCCGACGCGGGCCCCGCGCAGGCGCCCCGCCATCACGAGCGAGATCACTTCATCGACGTCGATGCTGAGCGACTCGGCCACCTGGGAGGGGGTGATCATGCGCACGTTGAACGTCGGGTTTTCGGGCATGCATCGATTATCCCGCTCGACACCCGCCGCGCCCCTGCGACGACGCAGCCTGTGGATAACTTTCCGGGTGGTCCGCGCGACTGCGTGACGATGGATGCCATGACCGCGCTGGATTCCTCCCCCTACCTCGATGCCGCACCTTCGGTGCGCCGGGCGCCGAAGCACCACCGACCGTGGCGGGACATCCGGCTGCTGCTCGGCCTCGTGCTGATCGGATCGTCGATCGCCGGGGTGTGGGCGGTGGTCGCGCTTTCCCGTCAGACCCAGCCGGTGCTCGTCGCGGCGCACCGCATCCTTCCCGGGCAGACGGTGGGTCCGGCCGACTTCCGGGTGGCCGATGCCGCCCTCGGAGAATCGCGCGACGTGTACCTCACGACGGCCACGGCGGTCGGCGCCTCCTCGATCGCGACCCGCACGATCGGAGCGGGGGAGCTCATCGCGAAGGACGCCGTCGCCGGGGCGCAGGCCGCGACCACCACGACGGTGACGGTGCACACCGGCCAGGACGTGCCCGGCGCCGTGCGCGAGGGCTCCGACGTCGACGTCTGGGCGGCGGCCGCGCGGGAGGGCGGCGGGTTCGAGCGCCCCGAGGTGATCGTGCCGCACGCCACCGTCGCCTCGGTGACCCGCGACAAGGGCGTGATGGGCGGCGCCGACGCCGGTGTCGAGCTGGTCGTGCCGCGCGACGACGTGGCCGCGCTGCTCGCGGCGATCGCGAACGACGCCGCCCTGTCGGTGGTGCCGAACGGATCCGGACGATGACGGCGGTGGTCGTCGCCGTGGACGGCGAGCGGGGTGCGCTCATCGCCGACCGCCTCGTGCGCGTCGGACACGAGGTGCGTGCGTGCATCGGCGCGCGCGACCTCGGCGTGGCGTCCACCCCCGGGCTCGACGACGTACTGCGCAGCTGCGAGGTCATCGTGCTGCAGGCCGACCGGCACTCCCTGACGGCGGCGGCGGTCGCCCGGTGCGACCGGGCCGCGACACGCATCCTGCCGCTGTGCGCGACGCCCGCCG
>DATMTQ010000296.1:0-4117 GCA_035564095.1 Microbacterium sp.
GGATGTCGGGCGCGGGCCCGAACGCGCGGCGCGCGCTTCCCACCACCCGGCGGGCGAGCACGTTGTTGCCGACGCCGCCGACGACGGCGCCGACGCCGAACGGCAGCGCCTTGCCGGCCCACGACGCGCCCGCCCGCGCCGCGAAGTGCCGGACGAACATCGTCTTCAGCTTGTCGATGACCGGTCTCACGGCGGCTTTCGGGAGGGTCTGGGTGATCACCTCGCCCCAGTACGCCGACCGCGTCGGTCCCCGGCCGCGCACCTGGCCGCCGAACTGGCTGAGCAGGGCGATCCCGTCGGAGCCGAGCATGAGGGCCAGCACGAGCGCGCGGGCGCGGTCCGGATCGTCGACGTGGATGCCGTGCAGTTCGGCGAGCGACTGGGCGAACAGCGCGGTGGACTCCATGAAGCCGATCGTCTCCGCGCCGCTCAGCGCGAGGGTCACCCCGGTGCCGATCCCCGGCACGACGGCCGTCGCCCCCACGGCGGCGCCGCCGGTCGTCACCGCGGCCAGGTAGCGGCGTTCGAGGATGACCGCGAGCTGCGCGGGGGTGGCATCCGGATGCCTCAGCCGCACGCTGCGAAGGTGCGCGATGACGGCCGGCCGCTGCACCGCCAGGGCGCGCTCGAACGCACGCTCGGTGAGCGACGGGTCGGTGTCGGTCCGGACGGGCCGAGGAGTTCGGGCCATCCGTCCATTCTGCCCGGCCTACGGGTGGGGGCGGCGAAGCGCACCGGCGCACGCGCACGCGGCGACCATCAGCGCGACGATCAGCCAGAGGGTGTTCAGCAGGCCGAACCTCTCCGCGAGCAGGCCGACGGCCGGCGGACCGGCGAGGTTCGCGAGGTACGCGATGGTCGCCACCACGCTCAGTCGCGCGACCGGGTTCGGTCCACTCTCCGCGGCCGCGGACATGCCCAGAGGAAAGCCCATCGAGACCCCGATCGCCCACAGCAGGACGCCGGCCAGCACAACCCACGGACTGCCGCCGAGGATGAAGAGGATGACCCCGACGACGCCGAGTCCGGTGGTCAGGCGGGTTGTGCGCACACGCCCGAGACGATCCACCACCGGTCCGCCGAAGATCCGCGTGAGCGCTTCGGCGACGGCGAACGCTGTGAAGAACAGGGCGGCGACCGCGGCCGTCCGGCCGTGGTCCTCGTGGACGGAGAGGGTCATCCAGCTGTTCGCACTGCCCTCGGCGAGTTCGACGCCGAGCATCACCACGCCGATGAGCAGCAGACGCCAGTCCACCCAGCCGCGCGCCCAGGCCGCGATCCTCTGCCGCCGCGTCTGCGACCGGGCGGCATCCTCGTGGCGGGAGCCGGGCGCGATGAATGCCGTGAGGACGATGCCGGCGGCGACCACGAGCGCCGCCTCCGCGAGGAACTGCACGGAGGGCGAGATGCCGAGCGCGGCGCACAGGGTGCCGAAGCCGGCGCCGGCTGCGGCTCCGACGGACCAGCCGCCGTGCATGAGGGGCATCAGCGTGCGGCCCGCGGCCTTCTCGACCGCGGCGCCTTCGACGTTGATGAGCACGTCGAGGGTGCCGACCCCGTATCCGACCAGGATGAAGGCGAGGGTCGTGACGCCGACCGAGCCGCTCCCGATCCCGATCCCCATGACGGCGAGCGCGAGCGCGGCGACCACGAGCGACGCGCGGATCGCGCCGCGGCTGCGCAGCGCGTGCAGCACGGGCGTGGCGGTGAGCAGACCCGCGATGGAGCCGATCGTCACCGAGCCGAGGATGAGGCCGAGCGTGCCGGTGTCGGTGTGCAGGGCCTGCAGGACGGCGGGCAGGCGGGGCCCCCACGACGCGACCGTGATCCCGCCCAGCGCGAAGGCTGCGATGATCGCGTTGCGCCAGGCACGCGCGGTGCGCGGGTCGACCTCCGTTCGCGCGGTGGCGAGGGCGGCGACGTCGGACATGCGGAGGGGAACCCTTCGTGCTAAAAGCAAATTCTATTCGGGATTGGCTCGATTCTCGCACGCGATGGGCCGGCTCCTCAAGAGCATGCGCGTCAGTCCCGCACGTCGATCCCCAGGGCGGCGGCGAGGTCGGATGCCAGCAGCTCCACCTGCCGCGAGGCGAGGGTCGCGCCGCGCAGCCCGGCGGGAGCGGTGTAGCCGACGGCATCCAGCCCGCGCAGATCCACGTGCTCGGCGCGCAGATCGCGGGTGTCGACCTCGTCGGCTCGGCAGTCCTCGAAGCGGACCCGCGACAGCGTGGCGCCCGGAAGATCGAGCGTGCCGATCGCGCAGTCGACGAAGACCACGTCGGACGCCGCCGCACCGGCGAGGGTGAGGTAGCCGATGCGCATCCCGCGCAGCTCCACCGACCACAGCTCGGCGCGGCCGAGCTCGAGAGCTCCCACGCGCCCGCCGGTGAGCCGCACGTTGCGCCAGGTGCCCCGGGTCGCCACCACCTCCGCCGCGCGCAGACCCACGACCTCCATGTCGGACAGGCGGGCGAGCGTCAGATCGAGCCGGTCCACGCTGGTGGCGTCCAGGACGCTCTCGGCGAGCACCGCGCGGGAGGCATCCACCCGTTGTCCGAGACGCGCGATGCGGGACTGCACGAGCTCGGCGTCCGGCACGAGCGCGCCGGTCTCGCGGAGCGCATCGGGCAGGTCGGGCGCCGAGACCTGCGGAGCCACGGGGCCCGCCGCGGGGCGCGCCATCACGCGACCGCGTCGACGGAGTCCGACTCGGGCACCCGGCGTCGGCGCGACGCGATCCACGCGCACACGAGGGTGACGGCCGACAGTGCGGCGAGCACGACGCCCGGATGCCACCACGCGTAACCCGTCGACTGACCGAGTGCCAGCGTGATCAGGGGCACGAAGCCCGACACCGTCGCGGCGACCGCGTACGCGATCGACAGCGCCGAGTAGCGGAAGTGGTCGGGGAACAGGTCGTTCATGAGGCCGCCCAGCGCCGCCCAGGAAGCCGTCGGCAGGATGCCGCCGACGACCATCATCCCGACGAGCACGCCGAACGACGAGAACGGCAGCAGGAAGTACATCGGGAACGCGATCACCAGGGTGCCGAGCGCGCCCCACATCACCACCGTCGCCGAACCGACCCGGTTCGCCCAGGCGCCGAAGAGCGGGATCGTGACGAACTGCACGAGGGCGCCGATCGTGGTCGCGACCATCAGCTGCGTGTAGTCGTAGTGCAGCTCCGTGGCACCGTAGTTCATCGTGTACGTGTTCATCAGGGAGTACGACCCGATGCCGAGCAGAGCCGCACCGGTCGCGAGGAGGAACGCACCCGGAGCGCTGCGGAAGATCTGCACGAACGGGACGCGGTCGCGGCGCTGCTCCACGAGCACCCTCTCGAACACCGGCGTCTCATCGATCGACCACCGCAGGTAGAACGAGACGAGCAGCAGCGGCACGGCCAGGAGGAACGGGATGCGCCACCCCCACGCCGCGATCTGCGCGGGCGGCAGGGCGGAGGCGATCAGCAGGTACGCGACGGCCGTCAGCGTGGAACCCACGGGGGAGCCGAGCTGGGGGATCGCCGCGTAGAAGGCCCGCTTCAGGCGGCCCGAGTTCTCGGTCGCGAGCAGGATCGATCCGCCCCACTCGCCGCCGAGCGACAGGCCCTGCACGACACGCAGCAGCACGAGCGCCCACGCTCCCAGCCAGCCGGCCTGCGCGTAGGTCGGCAGAACGCCGATCAGCGCGGTCGCGACGCCCATGATGCCCACGGTCCACAGCAGCGTGGCACGTCTTCCGAGCCGGTCGCCCATGTGACCGAACGCGATCGCGCCGACCGGACGCACCACGAACGCGACCGCGATGGTCGCGAACGAGGCGAGCGTGCCGCCGAACTGGCCGAGCGGCTCGAAGAAGGCGGGGCCGGCGAAATACGCCGAGAAGTAGGCGAAGACGTAGAAGTCGAACGACTCGAGCGACGTCCCGACCATCGATGCCCACGCGACGCGGCGCGTGGGCAGAGCGGTCGAGGCGACGGCGGGGGATGCTGTGGTCACGGGCATCCATCCTGCCATTTCCCCGGACGGGCCGGGCCGCGCCCGGCATCCCGCCCGAGTCAGAGGATGTCGATCAGCTCCCGTGCCGCCGCGGCGCGGACGGCGTCGCGGGCCTC
>DATMTQ010000297.1:0-6478 GCA_035564095.1 Microbacterium sp.
GGTGAGGCGCGGCTCCGCGAAGCGCGTGGTCACCGCGGTCGCCCCCGCGCGGACGGCTTCGGCGGCGAGCCGGTGCTCGATGTCCGGTTCCAGCCAGCGCCCCTCGTCCAGGGCGGCACTGGTGGGGGAGAGATCGATGACGGTGACCGGGCCGCCGAGCATCGGCTGGGCGGGCGGTGCCGCGAGAGGCTCGGGATCCGTGCCCGCCGCGCGGCGCGTGAGGGCGGTCGCGACGGGAAGCGGAAGCGAGGTGGCGGCCTGCAGGATCAGCTGCTCGTGCCGGAGGTTCTCGGCCGCGTACGCGTTCCCGGCGTCCGTGCGCAGCACGTGGTGGGCGCTCGCGACGAGCACCGCGGCGCGCACCACGACGAGCGGCCACAGCGCGTCCAGTTCGGCGTCGGTCAGCGGCGCGATGCGCGTGTACGAGGTGACGGCCGCCATCGCATCCGCGACGGTGACGCCGTCGTGGTGCAGGATGCCCGTGAGCGTGACGGCGAGCTCTCCGACGCGCCAGGTGCGGCCGAGGTCTCCGAGGTCGATGACGCCGTCCGGCATCCGGCCGTCGACGGCCACGACGTTGTCGTCGGTGAGGTCGCCGTGGATCACCTGCTGGGGCAGCGAAGCTGCGATCGGGGCGACCATCGCCCACGCGTCGTCGGCGGTCTGCTGCAGATGCAGGCGCAGGCCGTCGTCGGCGACCGACGGAAGGAGCTCGGCGAGCGCCGCGGGGGCGTGGCGCAGGTCCCACTGGCTGTCGCGCTCGGCGCCGGGATGATTCCAGCCGGCGAGGGCGGTGTCGACGGATGCGGCGAGCTCGCCGAAGCGCGCGACGACGTCCGGGGCGAGGTGGCCGCTGCCGCCGAGGGTCGACCCGGCGAGGAACGGCAGCATCCGCGCATGCGCGATCGCCCCGTCCGCCGTGACGACCGGGCGCACGGTCGTGCCGTCCGGGAAGGTCTGCGCCAGCGGGACGCGGACGCCTGCCCGCGCACCGATGAGGCCGGCGGCCAGAGACTGGGCCTCGAGCTCGATGGGATCCGTCGCGGGGTTCGCGATCTTCAGCAGCAGCCGATCGTCCGTGCCGGTGTCGATCACGAAGTTCAGGTCCTGGTTGCTGCCGAGCGAGGAGGCCGTCCCGGTCACGCCGAACAGCTCCCGCGCGATCGTCGCCGCCTGCTGTTCGCCGATCTCGGGCGGTGGGGCCTGGACGAGCGCAGCGGTGTGCGGCGGGGCCGGTGCGGACGGATCGGGGGTGCGGTCGTGCAGCAGGGGCATACCGGCATTGTCCCGCACCGTCGTGTGTCCGCGGCCGCGTCGCCTGCGGCCCGCGCGAAGATGGGCGCATGCGATTGAAGAGCACGTCCACGCAGCGCACCTACCGGTACGTGCGCCTCGCGCTCGTCGGCGCGGCTCTCACCCTGGGCATCGCCCTCGTCCAGGTGCTCGTGACCGTCGGCGTGGTGTCCTCGATCAGCGCCAGCTTCTACACGCCTGCCCGCAACGTGTTCGTCGGTGTGCTGTTCGCCATCGCGCTCGCGCTCGTCGCGCTGTCCGGGCACAGCGTCGAACAGGTGCTGCTCGACCTCGCGGCGCTGTTCGTGCCGGTCATGGCCATCGTCCCCACGCCGGTCGGGGCCGGTGAGATCCCCGGGTTCGATCCCGGATGCCCGGTCAGATGCGTGCCGGCGGCCGACGTGGCCGGCATCCGGCTGGGCATGACGACACTCGTGATCATCGCCGCCGTCGCCATCGCGACGGCGGTCGCGATCAGCCTGGTGGAGCACACGATGGGCACGGGCAAAGTGCTGGCCCTCGCCGTGGCGGCCGTCATCGTCGTGGGCATGGGATGGTGGTCGCTGGCGGCCTCCGCCTCCTTCATACGGAACGGGCATCTCGTCGCGGCGGTGTCCTTCTTCGCCCTGCTCGCGCTCACCGCCCTCGTGTCCGCGGCGGCCGCCCGGCGCGCGTGGCGGACCGTTTACGCGACGGTCGCCGCGCTCATGGTGCTCGACCTCGTCTGGCTCGCCTTCGCCCGCAGCTGGCTGATCGGAGAGGTCGTCGCCCTCGCGCTGTTCCTCGTGTTCTGGCTCGTCCAGACCGTCGAGCGCTGGAACGAGGTCGACCCGGGAATACTGCCGTCCGCTCGGCGTTGAACTTGATACAAGCCGGCTCAAGTTGGGCCGGCTCATGATCAGGAGGCACGCGAGATGTCCGAAGACGTCACACCCCCGGAGGGGGGCGCCGGCGCGTTCGAGGAGTTCCTCGCCCGATACCTCGCGGGAGAGCGCCAGCGTTCTGAGCAGCGCCCGATCGACATCGGGCGGTTCCTCAGCGCGCGCACCCAGCAGGTGCTTCAGGCGGCCGCCCAGTTCGCCCTGCAGCGCGGTCAGCGCGAAGTCGATGCGCTGCACGTTCTCCACGTTCTGATGCAGGAGGGTGAGGCGCGGGATGCCGTCGCGCGCCTCGGCGTCGATCCGGCCGCGATCGTCGGCGCCGTCGAGTCGCGACTGCCCGCCGCGTCCGCGGCGAGCGACGCGGACGGCGCCGCGGTCACGCCCTCGGTGCAGCGCGTGCTGTTCCACGCTCTTCAGGTGGCCCGCTCGTCCGGCTCCACCTACATCGACCCCGAGCACGTGTTCTTCGCTCTCGTGCTCGGCCAGGACGCTCCGTCCGGTCAGGTGCTCGCCGCGGCGGGCGTCACCGTCGAGGCGCTCGTGCACGGGGTGCGCGAGACCGTCACCCCCACCAGTGCCGCGACCCCGGCTCCGCCCGTCGAGTCCGAGACGCCGATGCTCGACCAGTTCGGCACCGACCTCACCGCCCGAGCCGCGGCCGGGGAGCTGGACCCCGTCATCGGGCGCGCCGACGAGATCGAGCAGACCATCGAGATCCTGAGCCGCCGCACCAAGAACAACCCGGTGCTGATCGGCGAAGCGGGCGTCGGGAAGACCGCCATCGTGGAGGGCCTCGCGCGGGAGATCACCGAGGAGCGCGTTCCCGAGCAGCTGCGCGACAAGCGCGTCATCGCGCTCGATCTCGCCGCGATGATCTCGGGCACCCGGTTCCGCGGCGACTTCGAAGAGCGACTCACCAAGACCATGGACGAGATCGCGGCGCACCGGGACCAGATCATCGTCTTCGTCGACGAGTTGCACACCGTGGTCGGCGCCGGCGCGTCCGGCGAGGGCGCCATGGACGCGGGCAACATCCTCAAGCCCCGGCTCGCCCGCGGGGACCTGCACCTCATCGGCGCGACGACGCTCAAGGAGTACCGCACCATCGAGAAGGACGCCGCCCTCGAACGCCGGTTCCAGCCGGTCAAGGTGGGCGAGCCGTCGGTGGGCGACACCGTGCGCATCCTGCAGGGCCTCAAGCCCGCCTACGAGAAGCATCACGGCGTGACGTACACCGACGAGGCCCTGCAGTCCGCGGCCGAGCTGAGCGACCGGTACGTGACCGATCGCGTGCTCCCGGACAAGGCGATCGACCTCATCGACCAGGCCGGCGCGCGGCTGCGGCTGCAGCTGGGCGTGCAGCAGGATGCCGCAGCGCTGCTGCAGCATCTCGCTGAGCTCGAGGCCGACAAGAACCAGGCCGTCGACGCCGAGCACTACGAGGAGGCATCCCGCATCCGCGACGCCATCGCCGAGGTGCACGACAAGCTCGCCGACGTCGCTTCGCGCGAGCGCGCGCACGACGCGGTCGTCGACGAGCCTCAGATCGCCGGCGTGATCAGCCGGGCGACCGGCATCCCGGTCTCCCGGCTCACGGCCAGCGAGCGCGATCGCCTCGCAACCCTGGAAGACGAGCTGCACGCGCGGGTCGTCGGCCAGGACGACGCGGTTGCGGCGGTGTCGAAGGCGGTGCGCCGCGGTCGGACCGGCATGGGCGACGTGCACCGGCCGATCGGATCCTTCCTGTTCCTCGGCCCCACGGGCGTCGGCAAGACCGAGCTCGCGAAGGCGCTGGCCCAGTCTCTGTTCGACGACGACCAGGCCGTGATCCGCTTCGACATGAGCGAGTTCGGCGAGCGGCACACCGTGTCACGGCTCGTCGGCGCGCCTCCGGGATACGTCGGCTACGACGAGGCCGGACAGCTGACCGAGCGCGTGCGGCGGCAGCCGTACGCGGTGGTGCTGTTCGACGAGATCGAGAAGGCGCACCCCGACGTGTTCAACCTGCTGCTGCAGGTGCTCGACGACGGGCGCCTGACCGACGGGCAGGGGCGGACGGTCGATTTCCGCAACACGGTGATCGTGATGACCTCGAACCTGGGCAGCGAGTTCCTGGCATCCCGCGCCGGCGCGATCGGATTCACGACGACCGGCCGCGAGTATGCGGACGACGATCTGCGCGACCGGGTGATGGGCCGCCTGCGCGAGCAGCTGCGCCCGGAGTTCCTGAACCGCATCGACGAGGTGGTGCTGTTCCGCCGGCTCGACCGCGATCAGCTGCGGGAGATCGTCGGGCTCATGCTCGCCGAGTCCGCGGGCCGGCTGGCGGCGCGCCGCATCGCGGTGCAGACCACGGACGCCGCCGTGGAATGGCTGGCCGAGCACGGCTACGAGCCGGAGTTCGGCGCCCGCCCGCTGCGACGGCTCATCCAGCGCGAAATCGACGACCGCATCGCCGACCTGCTGGTCGGCGGCTCACTGGTCGACGGAGGCCTGGTGTCGGTGGATGCCGCGGACGACGTCCTCACGGTGGTGGCCGGTGCCGCGACGGAGCCGCCCTCGACCGCCGACGCGGCCTGAGCAGACCGGAGCCGGGCGGGTCGTTTGACGCGTCCGGCTCCGGTGACAGACTGAGCGCATGGCGCTCGCAGACTTCTCCCGCTATCCGCTGACGTTCGGCCCGAGCCCGATCCATCCGCTCGACCGCCTCACCGCCGAACTCGGCGGGGCGCGCATCTGGGCCAAACGGGAGGATGTCGCCAGCGGCCTCGCGTTCGGCGGCAACAAGGTGCGCAAGCTCGAGTACATCGTGCCCGACATCCTCGCGTCCGGTGCCGACACCCTCGTCTCCATCGGCGGGGTGCAGTCGAATCACACCCGCCAGGTCGCCGCGGTCGCCGCCCATCTCGGGCTGCGGGCCGTGCTGGTGCAGGAGCACTGGGTGGACTGGCCGGATGTCGCGGGCGACCGGGTCGGCAACATCATGTTGTCGCGCCTCATGGGCGCCGATGTGCGCCTGTCGCCGGCGGGCTTCGGGATCGGGCTGAAGGACTCGTGGATGGAGGCGCTCGCGGACGTCGAGCTGTCCGGCGGCACGCCGTATCCCATCCCGGCGGGCGCCAGCGAGCATCCGCTCGGCGGCCTCGGCTTCGCGAACTGGGCGCATGAGGTGCGCGCGCAGGAGGACGAGCTCGGCGTGTTCTTCGACACCATCGTGGTGTGCGTCGTGACCGGCTCCACGTTCGCGGGCATGGTCGCGGGCTTCGCCGATCTGGTCGCGAACTTCGGCGATCGCCCCCGGCGCGTGATCGGGATCGACGCGTCGGCGACGATCGACGAGACACGCGAGCAGGCGACGCGCATCGCCCGCAACACAGCGGAGCTCATCGGCGTGGGCCGTGAGCTGCGCCCGGACGACATCGAGCTGCGCGAGGGGTGGGCGGGGGAGCTCTACGGCATCCCGGTCGCCTCGACGGATGCCGCCATCCGTCTCACCGGTCGGCTCGAGGGCGTCATCCTCGACCCCGTGTACGAGGGCAAGTCGATGGCGGGGCTCATCGACCTCGTGCGCGACGGCGCCATCCCGCGTGAGTCGAACGTGCTCTACGCGCACCTGGGCGGGCAGCCCGCCCTGAACGCCTATGCCGGGCGCTACCACTGAAGGAGAAGGACGCATGACGAGCAACGCCTCGCTGTCGATCGGCGTCGCGGCCGCCCTCGGACCGGAGCGCATCGCGCGCATCGCGGCCGCGGTCGAAGCCGCGGGGTTCCACGCGATCTGGGTGAACGACACCCCGGGCGCCGACTCCCTGGCCGCCCTCGCCGCCGCGGCGGAATCCACCGAGTCCCTCGTGCTGGCCACCGGCGTCGTGCCCGTCGACCGGCGTCCCGCCGCCCAGATCGCCGCCGAGGCGGCATCCCTTCCGCAGGACCGGCTGGTGCTCGGCATCGGGTCGGGCGGCACGCGCACCGGCATCCTCGCCGTGATGCGCGGTGCGATCGCCGACCTGCGGCGCGACACCGCAGCACGCGTCGTGCTCGGCGCGCTGGGGCCGAAGATGCGGCGGCTCGCGGCGACGGAAGCCGACGGGCCACTGCTGAGCTGGCTGACGCCGGAGGCGGCGGCCGCGCAGGCGGCGGAGGCGCATGCGACCCGCCCCGGTGCGCACGTCGCGCTGTATGTGCGCGCGGCGCTCGATCCGGCAGCCGCCGAGCGCCTCGACGTCGAGGTCGGCCGCTACGCCTCGTATCCGAACTATGCCGCGAACTTCTCCCGGCTGGGCATCGTCGCAGGCCAGACGGTG
>DATMTQ010000298.1:0-1672 GCA_035564095.1 Microbacterium sp.
GGATGCGGTCGTGCGCGGTGGCCACGCCCCACCGCTCCGCCGGGGTGGCGGGGTCGGCATCGGCGTCGAGCCACGGCCACGACAGGGCGCCGTGGAAGATGTCGCCGCCGCGCATCGCCAGACTGTCCTGCAGGTCCTCGGTGGTGCGCGCTTCGATGCACGGGCCGCCGTCGGCGGCCTCGTACAGGCAGTCCTCGATCGGTTCGGCCAGCACCGAGTCCAGCGATCGCTGTGCCGCCGCGAGCAGCTCGGCGCGCAGGGCCTCGTTGTCGCCTCCGGCGACGATGCGGTGCGGCACGTGCAGGCCGAACAAGGTGAGGGTCTGCGCACCCGAGGACCGCAGTCGCGCGCCGAGGATCGTCGGGTCGGTGAGGGAGTGGCAGTAGATCTCGGCGGGCAGCGGGTCCGGGATGGCGCCCGACGCCGCGCGGGCGTACGCAGCATCCAGCTGGGTCATCGTCTCGTTGATGTGGAACGTCCCCGCGAACGCCGCCGCCGGGTCCACCCGGTCGTCGCGCAGCCGCGGCAGCCGTGTGAGCAGCATGTTGACCTTGACCTGCGCTCCCTCCGGCGCGGTCGCTGCGCCTTCGCCGAGCAGGTCGGCCAGCACCGCGGGACCCACGCCCGACAGCACGAGCCGGCCGCGCAGCGTCCCTGAGCCGGTGGTCACCTCGCCGTCGGGCGTCACCGCGGTCACGGTCACCCCCGTGCGGATCTCGGCGCCGGCTGCACGGGCCGCGCGCTCCAGCTCGGCGGTCACCTTGCCCATGCCGCCGACCGGAACGTCCCAGTCGCCGGTGCCGCCGCCGATCACGTGGTACAGGAAGCAGCGGTTCTGCCGCAGCGACGTTTCGTCGGCCGTGGCGAACGTGCCGATCAGCCCGTCGGTGAGCGCGATGCCGCGGGCGATGTCGGTGTCGAGGCTGTCGCGCAGCAGAGCGCCGAGCGGCTCGTGGACGACGGCGTCCCACAGCGCATCGTCGCCGACGCGGGCGCGCAGCGCGGATGCCGTCGGCAGCGGATCGGTCATCGTCGGGAACACCGTGCGTGCGAGCGGCGCGAGTCGCGCGGAGAACGCGGCGAATCGCCGCGCCTCCCCGGCGTCGCCGGTGACCCGCAGGAACGAGGCCGCCGTGGCGGCGGCATCCTGCGTGTCGACGAGGATGCCGCGCTCGGGCGCCGCCGGATCGGGGGTGTACGAGGAATAGCGACGGCGGAGAAGACGGATGTCGAGTCCGAGATCGTCGATGATCCGCGGCGGCAGCAGGCTCACCAGATACGAGTAGCGCGACAGCCGGGCATCCACCCCGGTCCACGGCCGCTCCGAGACGGCCGCCCCGCCGACGTGATCCAGACGCTCCAGCACCACGACCGACAGTCCGGCGCGGGCGAGGTAGGCGGATGCCACGAGGGCGTTGTGCCCGCCGCCGACGATGACGACGTCATGGGTGGCGGGTTCGGAGATGCGACGCTGCATCCCTCCACGCTAGCCGCCGCGCGCCGTCGCCCGGCCGGGCCGGATCCGCACGGAATCAGTACCGTGGAGCCTCAGTGTGAGGGTGGTGTCACCGCCGAGTGCGGTGGTTGGATCCTGAGCACCGGGTGTCTGGCTCTTAGCGTGGGTGCCGTCTTCGGGCTGGCGAATCATGGTTTTGCCGACACCGGGTGTGAA
>DATMTQ010000299.1:0-26642 GCA_035564095.1 Microbacterium sp.
CAGCCAGGCCAGGATCGGCGCGTCGATGCCTGCCCGGCGCAGGGCCAGGGCCTCGGGGATCTCCGCGACGCCGAGCCGCGACGCTCCTCCGGCGAGCGCGGCCGTCGCAGCGCGCGCGGCCCCGTGCCCGTACGCGTCGGCCTTGACCACCGCGATCACCTCGACCCCGGTGAGCCGGCGGAGGTGCCGCACGTTGTCGGAGATCGCCGACGTGTCGATGACGGCCTCGCGCGGCATCCCGTCCGGCAGCCGGCTCACGAGCCGCTCCCCTCGGCGATCACCTGGGCGATCGCCGCGCCCGCATCATGCGACATCGACAGGTGCATCGTGTGGATGCCGCGGGAGGCCACCACGTCGGCGGTCGAGCCGCTCAGCACGAACCGCGGAGCTCCGGCCGCATCCCGGGTGACGTCGATCTCGTTCCAGTGCACGCCGTCGGAACCGCCGAGCGCCTTGATCAGGGCTTCCTTGGCGGCGTAGCGCGCGGCCAGCGATCGCAGCGGCATCCGGCGCTCGGACGGCGTGAACAGCCGCTCCAGCAGCCGCGGCGTGCGGCCGACACTGCGCTCGAAGCGCGCCATGTCGACGAGGTCGACGCCGATTCCGATGATCATCCGTCCAGGGTATCCGGGCGGGATGCCGGGGCCCGCGTCGCGTCCGCGAAGCATCCCTTCGCGAACCCCCACCGGAATACGCGAACCCTCACCCGAATACGCGCTGATCGCGTGATTCGATGAGGGTTCGCGTAATTCAGACAGGGTTCGCGGGCCGGGCCCCGGATGCCGGATGCCGGATGCCGGATGCCGGGCCTACTCCACGGTGACGGACTTGGCGAGGTTGCGGGGCTGGTCGACGTCGAGGCCCTTGGCCGTGGCGAGGCCCATCGCGAAGATGTGCAGCGGGACGACGGCGAGCAGCGGCTCGAACAGGGGGCCGGCCAGCGGGATGCGCAGCACCTCGTCGGCGAAGGGCAGCACGGCGGCATCCCCTTCTTCGGCGATGACGATCACGCGGGCGCCGCGGGCGCGGATCTCCTGGATGTTCGAGACCACCTTGTCGTGCAGCAACGACGACTCCCGCGGCGACGGCACCAGCACGAACACCGGCTGACCCGGCTCGATGAGCGCGATCGGACCGTGCTTGAGCTCGCCGGCGGCGAAGCCCTCGGCGTGGATGTAGGAGATCTCCTTGAGCTTGAGCGCGCCCTCGAGAGCGACGGGATAGCCCACGTGGCGACCGAGGAACAGCACCGAGTGCGTGTCGGACATCCAGTGCGCGAGCCGGGTGGTGTGCTCCTGCTCCGTGTCCAGGATGCGCTTGATCTTGCCGGGGATCGCCTCGAGCTCGCGCACGTGCTCGGCGGCCTCGACGACGCTCAGCGCGCCGCGCACGCGACCCACGTGCAGCGCGAGCAGGTACAGCGCGGTGATCTGCGCGACGAACGCCTTGGTGGATGCCACGGCGACCTCGGGGCCGGCGTGCGTGTAGACGATCGCATCCGACTCGCGCGGGATGGTGGCGCCCTGCGTGTTGCAGATGGACAGCGTCTTCGCGCCGCGCTCCGACGCGTACTTGACCGCCATCAGGGTGTCCATGGTCTCGCCGGACTGACTGATCGAGACGACCAGGGTGCGCGCGTCGAGCACCGGGTCGCGGTAGCGGAACTCGTGGGCGAGCTCGACGTGCACGGGCAGGCGCGTCCACTGCTCGAGCGCGTACGTGCCCACCTGCCCGGCGTAGGCCGCGGTGCCGCACGCGATGATCACGATGCGGTCGAGGCCGGTGAACAGCTCATCGAGGTCGGCGAGCTCGGGGATGACCACAGCGCCGTCGTGCACGCGACCGCGCAGCGTGTTGGCCACCGCCTCGGGCTCCTCGGAGACCTCCTTGGCCATGAACGACGGCCAGCCGCCCTTTTCGGCCGCGGCGGCATCCCACGTCACTTCGAACGGGGTCGCCTCGACCGGGACGCCGGCGAAGTCGGTGACGGTGACGGCGCCGGGGGTGATCGCGACGATCTGGTCCTGGCCGATGGCGAGCGCGCTGCGGGTGTGCTCGACGAAGGCGGCGACGTCGGACCCGAGGAAGTTCTCACCCTCGCCGAGGCCGATCACCAGCGGCGAGTTGCGGCGGGCGCCGACGACGAGGCCGGGGTGGTCCTGGTGCATGGCCAGCAGCGTGAACGCGCCCTCGAGGCGCCCCACGGTGTCGCGGAAGGCGGCCTGCAGGTCCTTGCCGTTCTCGTTGTACGCGCGGCCGAGCAGCACCGCGGCGACCTCCGTGTCGGTCTCGCTGAGGAACGCGTAGCCCTCCGACAGCAGATCGGCGCGCAGGTCGGCGAAGTTCTCGATGATGCCGTTGTGGATGACGGCGAGCCTGCCGTCATCGGCGATGTGCGGGTGGGCGTTCACGTCGGTGGGGCCGCCGTGCGTCGCCCAGCGGGTGTGGCCGATGCCGGTGGTGCCGTCGGACAGCGGGGTCCGGGCGAGGTCCTCGCGCAGCACGGCGAGCTTGCCGGCGCGCTTGCGGCTGTCGAGGGCCCCGTTCTCGTCGATGACGGCGATGCCCGCGGAGTCGTAGCCGCGGTATTCGAGACGGGCCAGGCCCGAGATCAGGATGTCCTGGCTCGGCCGGGGGCCGACGTATCCGACGATTCCACACATGCGTTCCATGGTAGGGAATCGAACCTGACCGAACGGCCCACGCCCGGGTGCGGACCGCCTCGGCGAGTGTGAGGATTGCGTTTAGAAGTTTCACGAAGTTCTGAAATCTGAGTAGTCTGACGTCCATGACCACAGTCATCCGCACCAGCGGACTCACCAAGCACTACGGCCGTGTGCACGCCCTCGACGGGCTGGATCTCAGCGTCGACGCAGGGCAGGTGCACGGCTTCCTCGGCCCGAACGGGGCCGGGAAGACCACGACGATCCGCATCCTCCTCGGCCTCGCGCGCAAGACCGGCGGCACGGTGGACGTGCTCGGCCAGGATCCGTGGCACCACGCCCCGGCCCTGCACCGGCGCATCGCATCCGTGCCCGGCGACGTCAGCGTGTGGCCGAACCTGTCCGGAGGAGAGACGATCGACTTCCTCGCCCGGCTGCGCGGCGCCCGGACGAAGGATGCCGCCTACCGCACCGAGCGGGAGCGCCTCATGGCCGCGTTCCAGTTCGACCCGCGCAAGAAGGGCCGGGCGTACTCCAAGGGCAACCGGCAGAAGGTGGCGCTGATCGCCGCGCTGTCCGTCCCCGCCGACCTGTACATCCTCGACGAGCCGACGAGCGGTCTCGACCCCCTGATGGAGGTGGTGTTCCGCGACGAGATCGAGCGGCTGCGCGCCGCCGGCGCCACCGTGCTGCTGTCCAGCCACATCCTCTCGGAGGTCGAGCTGCTGTGCGACCGGGTGTCGATCATCCGCGCCGGTCGCGTCGTCGAATCCGGGACCCTCGCCGAGCTGCGTCACCTCACCCGCACCGAGGTGTCGTTCGAGGGCTCCGACGCGTCCGCGCTCACCGGCATTCAGCAGGCGCACGACGGATCGGTGGCCGACGGCCGCGCTCGGTTCACGGTCGACAGCGACGCCGTCCCGCAGGTGCTGCCACTGCTCGCCCAGCGCAACGTGGCGGGTCTGCGCATCGAGCCGCCCTCGCTGGAGGAGCTGTTCCTGCGCCACTACGGCGACGACCTCGCGGCCCTGCGCGCCGCCGAGGAGGAAGGCCGCGACACCCGCGCCTCGCGGCGTGCCGCGGAGAAGGTGTCGAAATGATCACCCTGCTGCGGCAGCGCCTGCGCCGGGACCGGGTGCAGCTGCTGCTCTGGATCCTCGGCACGGTGCTGATGTCGTACGCCGGGTACGCCGGAGTCATCCAGTCGTACGGCACCGAGTCCGGCCGCGTCACCGTTCTGGCCGCGGTGACGGCCAACCCCGTCATCATGATGTTCCGCGGGCTCCCGTCCGGGGCGTCCGAGGGCCAGTTCATGGCCTTCGAGATCCTGCCCTGGCTGGCGATGCTCGCCGCCCTGATGAGCACGTTCCTCGCGGTGCGGCACACCCGCGGCGACGAGGAGGCGGGCCGGGCGGAGCTGGTGGCATCCACGCGCGCGGCCCGCACGCGGCCGACCGTCGCGACGCTCGTGCACGGGGTCGCCGCGAACGTCGTGCTCGGCGTGCTGGTGGCGCTGGCGCTCAGCGGCGCGAAGCTGGATGCCGCGGGCTCCTGGCTCACCGGCGCGGTGACGGCCACGACGGGCATCGCATTCCTCGGCATCGGGCTGATGTCCGCGCAGCTGATGCGGACGTCACGCGGGGCGAATTCGCTCACGGTCTGGATCCTCGTCGGCACGTTCCTGCTCAACGGCATCGGCAACGCCGCGGGCACGCCGAGCACCGATCTCACCCGCATCGCGAGCACGTGGATCGTGTGGCTGTCGCCGTTCGGCTGGGCCGAGCAGGCCCGCCCGTACGACACCGACCTGTGGGGACCGGCGCTCGTGGGGCTCGCGTGCGGGGTCGCGCTCGCGATCCTCGCCACCGCGCTGCAGTCCGTGCGCGACCTCGGCGAGGGGTTCATCCCGGCACGCCGCGGCCGGGTGCACGCGCGGCCCGGACTGGCGTCGTCGCAGGCGCTGGTGTGGCGCCTCTCGTACGGCTCCCTCATCGGGTGGGCGATCGGCGGGGCACTCACCGGCATCCTCGCGACGACCCTCAGCGGCCTGCTCGGCCAGGTGTCCTCGGGCAACAAGCAGGTCACCGACATCCTGCAGAAGCTCAGCGGCGGGTCCTCTCTGGACAACGTCGTCATCACGGTCTTCTTCACGATGCTCGGCATCCTCGGGGCTTGCGCCGCCGTGCAGACCCTCGGCCGGGCCCGTCAGGAGGAGGCGCACGGCACCGCCGAGCTCGTGCTGTCCACCTCCGTCGGGCGCGCGCGATGGCTGAGCGGCCACCTGATCGTTGCGGTCGCCTCGACCGTGATCGTCGCCGCCGCCGCGATGGCCACCGGCTATCTCGGGGCCGCCGCGCACCACGGATCGGCGGAGCTGTACCGCAACATCACCGTCACGGGCCTCAGCGAGATGGTCGCGGCCGCGGTGTTCGCGGTGGTCACCGCGCTCATCTTCGTGCTGATGCCGCGGGCGACGATCGCCCTGGGCTGGAGCCTGCTGCTGCTGGCGACGCTCTTCGGGATGTTCGGTCCGCTGTTCGGTCTGCCGGAGTGGACGACGCACCTCTCGCCGTTCGGCGTGACGCCCGTCATGAAGGGCGACAGCGTCGACGTGCGCGGGCTGTGGTGGCTGGTCGGGATCGTGGTCGTCGGCTGGGCGGCATCCCTCGGGCTCATGCGGCGTCGCGAGCTGGCCTCGGACGGATAGTCTGGATGGCTGGGGAGACCATGGAACACCGGGGAATCGACGCGGCCGAGCAGGCGGCGGCGATGATGACGACGGCGGGGATGCCGCGGATGCCCGCGCGCGCCCTCATGGCCCTGATCGCCGCCCCGGCCGGCGGCTACACGGCGGCGGAACTCGCCGATCGGCTCGGCGTCAGCGCCGGTGCCGTGTCCGGCGCGGTGCGCTACCTGCAGGACGCGCACTTCATCCGGCGCCTGCCCACCCCGGGGCACCGCCGCGACCGCTACGACCTGGTGGTCGACGCGTTCCACTCGGTGATCATGGGCAACATCCCGGTCTACCTGCAGATGGCCGACTACGTCGACAAGATCGGGTCCGAGGCGACCGACGACGCGGTGGCGGCGGATCGGGCCGCCACCATGTCCGGGTTCCTGCGGTTCATGGCCGCGCGGATGCCGGAGCTCGTCGCCGAGTGGGAGGGGATGCGGGCCGCGGAGTGATCCGTCAGCCCATCGTCCCTTCGAACAGGCCGATGCTGTTGCCGTCCGGGTCGACGATGACGGCCCACCAGCTGGTCTCCGTGATGCTCGACTTGCCCACCGAGACCGAGCCGCCGGCACCGGTGACGGCGGCCAGCACGTCGTCGATCGAGTCGACTTCGACGTAGGAGCGCGGCTGCTCGAAGCCGCTCTCGCGCGCCACGAGCCCGCCGCCGCTCAGCTTGTTGGGCGCCTGCCACAGCGGGTACCCCTCGAACCCGGGCGTCTCCGCGATGTTCCAGCCGAACAGGCCGGAGTAGAACGCGGTCGCCTGGGCCATGTCGCTGACCGGGATCTCGATATGTGTGATGTCGCCGTGCGCCATGACGAGCCTCCTTCAGAGTGGGAACGCCGCAAGTCTCGTCCGCTCCCCCGCCCGCGGCAAGGGGCTCATGCGCCCGCATCCAGCTGCGCGAGCAGGGCGTCCAGGATCGGACGCTGGCCGGCCACGAGCCGCTCTCGGGCCGTGGCGAGCGGTGTCCACTCGGCCCGGTCGACCTCCGGGAAGCGCTGCATCCGGCCGGAGCGCGGCGGCCACTCCAGCTCGAACTCGCCGAACGCGAAGCCGGATGCCGGGAACGCCGGCGCGGCGGCGGCGTAGACCACGAGCCGCTTGGACGACGACACCCGGAAGGTGCCGAGTTCGACGTCCGGCACCGCCGGGGCATCCACGCCGAGCTCCTCGCGGAACTCGCGCAGGGCGGCCGCGCGCGGCTGCTCACCGGGCTCGAGCACGCCCTTGGGGATCGACCACGCGGCGGCATCCTTGCGGGACCAGAACGGCCCGCCCATGTGGGCGATGAGCACCTCGAACCCGGGTGCCGTCCGGTACAGCAGGATGCCGGCGCTGGTGACGGCCATATCGCGTCAGGCCGGGTCGGACACGGAGTCGGCCGCAGCGACGTCCACGAGCTCCTCGGGATCCACGATCCCCTGCTCGGTGGCGGCCTGCTCGAACTGCGAGTTGTACAGGCGGAAGTACGCTCCCTCGGCTTCGATGAGCTGGTCGTGGGTGCCCTGCTCGACGATGTCGCCGTGCTCCATCACGAGGATGAGGTCGGCGTCGCGGATCGTCGACAGCCGGTGCGCGATCACGAACGACGTGCGCCCGTGCCGCAGCGCCGCCATGGCGTGCTGCAGCAGCAGCTCGGTGCGGGTGTCCACCGAACTGGTCGCCTCGTCGAGGATGAGCACCGACGGCTGGGCGACGAACGCGCGGGCGATCGTGATCAGCTGCTTCTCACCGGCGGAGATGTTCGAGGCATCCTCGTCGAGTTCTGTGTCGTAGCCGTCGGGCAGCGAGTGCACGAACCGGTCGACGTAGGTGGCCTTCGCGGCATCCAGCACCTCGTCGTCGGTGGCGCTGGCACGCCCGTACCGGATGTTCTCGCGGATGGTGCCGGCGAACAGCCACGGGTCCTGCAGCACCATGCCCGTCTTGGCCCGCATGTCGTGACGGGTCAGGTGCGCGATGTCCTGTCCGTTGAGCAGGATGCGGCCGCCGTCCAGTTCGTAGAACCGCATCAGCAGGTTCACGAGCGTCGTCTTGCCGGCGCCGGTCGGTCCTACGATCGCGACCGTCTGCCCGGGCTCCACGCGGAACGAGAGGTCCGTGATGAGCGGGTGCTCGGGCGCGTACGAGAACGACACGTGCTCGAACTCGATGGTGCCGTCGCCCTCGGCCGGGGCGGGGGCGCCCGCGGCATCCGGGTCCTGCTCGTCGGCATCGAGCAGCTCGAACACGCGCTCGGCGGACGCGGTGCCGGACTGCACGACCGCGGCCATGCCGCCGAGCTCGGACAGCGGCTGCGTGAACTGCTGGGAGTACTGGATGAACGCCTGCACGTCGCCGAGTCGCAGGTTGCCGCC
The DNA here is from genome assembly GCA_035564095.1 of Microbacterium sp. GTDB lineage: Bacteria > Actinomycetota > Actinomycetes > Actinomycetales > Microbacteriaceae > Microbacterium. The sequence goes on from DATMTQ010000299.1 coordinate 7,758, forward strand.
CGCGACCATCAGCGCGCCGAGCACCGCGATGCCGACGTAGGTGAGGTTTCCGATGAAGGTCATCGCGGGCATCATGATGTTCGACAGGAACTGCGCCTTGAACGAGGCCTGGTAGAGCTCTTCGTTCTCGGCGCGGAACGCCTCGTGCGCCCGGTGCTGCTGGCCGAAGACCTTCACCAGCGCGTGACCGGAGAAGGACTCCTCGACGCGGGCGTTCAGGCGCCCGACCTTGCGCCACTGGATGCCGAACGCCTTCTGCGACTTCGGTCCGACGACGCCGAACAGCACCGCCATGAGCGGGAACGAGACCAGCACCACGAGCGACAGCTGCCACGAGATCGACAGCATCATGATGAGCACGCCCACCACGGTGAGGATGCTGGACAGCGCCTGCGACAGCGACTGCTGCATCATCTGCGTGATGTTGTCGATGTCGTTCGTGACCCGCGAGATCAGCTCGCCGCGCTGCACGCGGTCGAAGTACGACAGCGGGAGGCGGTTGATCTTCGCCTCGACCTGATCGCGTAGGCGCCACATGGTGCGCACCATGACCACGTTGATGACGTACCCCTGCAGCCACATCAGCAGAGCCGCCGCGAAGTAAAGCGCGAGCACGATGACGAGTACGCGCGACAGCGCCGTGAAGTCCACGCCGGCACCCGGGCGGAAGTCCTGCATCGCCGCGATCATGTTCGCGAAGTCGTCCTGGCCCCGAGCGCGCAGCCCGGCCACGACCTGCGCCTGGGACGAGCCGGCCGGGATGTCCTTGGTCATCACGCCTTCGAACAGGATGTTCGTGGCCTGACCGAGCACCTTCGGCGAGATCACCGACAGCACGACGCCGGCGGCGCCGAGGATCGAGACGAGCACGAACGCGAAGGCGTTCGGCTTGAGCAGGCCGATGAGCCGGCGAAACGACGGGCCGAAGTGGTCGGCCTTGCCCGGGGCGACCCCGCCGGTCCAGTCGTCGGCCGAGATGCGGGCCTGCTCGGCGAGGGCGAGCTCCTCTTTCTCGGCCGTGCTCAGCTCGGTCTTCGGAGCCTCTTCCATCTTCTTGGCGCTCATCGGGTCACCTCCGCACCCAGCTGCGACTGCACGATCTCCCGGTAGGTCTGGTTTCCCTCGAGCAGCTCGTCGTGGGTGCCGATTCCGACCATGCGGCCGTCGTCGAGCACGATGATGCGGTCGGCGTCCGTGATCGTCGACACGCGCTGCGCGACGACGATCTTCGTCACCTCCGGCAGCTCCCGCCACAGCGCCTGCCGCAGCCGCGCGTCGGTGGTGAGGTCGAGGGCCGAGAACGAGTCGTCGAATACGAGGATGTGCGGCCGGTGCACGATGGCCCGGGCGATGGCGAGTCGCTGGCGCTGCCCGCCGGACACGTTTGTGCCGCCCTGGGCGATCGGGGCATCCAGCCCGCCGTCCATCTGCGCCACGAAGTCGCTGCCCTGCGCGATCGACAGCGCCCGCCAGAGCTCGTCGTCGGTGGCGTCGTCCCGCCCGAACCGCAGGTTGGACCCGACGGTGCCGGTGAACAGGAACGGTCGCTGCGGCACGAGGCCGATGGTCGCCCAGAGGGCGTCGAGGCGGGCATCCCGCACGTCGGTGCCGTTGACGAGCACCTCTCCCGCGGTGACGTCGAACAGGCGCGGCAGCAGCGACACCAGCGTCGTCTTGCCGGCCCCGGTGGATCCCACGATCGCGACGGTCTCGCCCGGCTCGGCGCGGAAGCTGACGCCGGACAGCACCGGCTCGGCCGCGCCCGGGTAGGTGAAGGCGGCATCCCGCACCTCCACGGCACCCGGCTCCGGGAACTCCGCGATGGCATCGGCGGCCTCCGCGAGCGAGCTCTGCGCGCCCAGCACCTCGCCGATGCGCTCCGCCGACACCGCGGCGCGCGGGATCATCATCGTCATGAAGCTGGCCATCATGACGCCCATCAGGATGATCATGACGTACTGCATGAACGCGAACAGCGTGCCGATCTGCACCTCGCCGACGTCGACCTTGAGGCCGCCGAACCAGATGACCCCGACGACCGTGACGTTCAGGATCAGCATGACCGCGGGGAACAGCAGCACGAACAGCGACCCGACTCTGCGCCCCACGATCATGATGTCGGTGTTCGCGTCGCGGAAGCGCTCCTCCTCGATCGACTCGCGCACGAACGCGCGCACGACCCGGATGCCGGTGAGCTGCTCCCGCATCACGCGGTTCACGCCGTCGAGCTTGAGCTGGTAGCTGCGGAACAGCGGCACCATGCGGCCGATCACGAGCACCGCGACGAGGAGCAGCGCGGGCACGGCGACGGCGATGATCCACGCCAGGCTGAGGCTCTGCTGCAGGGCGAGCACGATGCCGCCGATCGCGAGCAGCGGCGCGTTCACCAGGAACGTGGCCGACATCATCGCGAGCATCTGCACCTGCTGCACGTCGTTCGTGTTGCGGGTGATGAGCGAGCCCGGCCCGAACGTCGTGACCTCGCGCTCGGAGAAGCCGGAGACGCGTGCGAACACGTCGTTGCGGATGTCGCGCCCCACCCGCATGGCGACGCGCGCGGCGAAGAAGGTCGCGATGACCGAGGCGACGATCTGGCCGAACGAGATGGCGAGCATCAGCGATCCGGTGCGCCAGATGTAGCCGACGTCGCCCTGGGAGAGTCCGTCGTCGATGATCTTCGCGTTGAGGCTGGGCAGGTAGAGGGATGCCAGAGCGGACGCGAATTGGAACACCAGCACGGCGGCGATCAGCCGGCCGTACGGCTTCCCGTAGCGCCACAGCAGCTTTCCGAGCACGGTTTCTCCCGGAGGTTCAGTAAGGGTGAAACCGTCAGCGTAACACGATATATCGCGACACGCCAGGCGTCATCCCGGCCGGAGGATCCGGCCTGGACACATCCTGCACTGAGCCTCCGACATCGGGGTTTCGCCGCGAGACGGGGGCGGTCAGGCGCCGCCGCGGGCGATGTCGGCGCGGTCGTGCCAGCTGCGCGCGGTCACGCGGTCGAGGGCGACCTGGCGGCGCAGGGCATCCGCCTTCTCGTACAGCGACGGGTCGCCGTACGAGGTCAGCACCTTCACGATGACGGGCAGCAGCTCGATCATGAAGAACAGTGCCGCGATCAGCCAGTGCGCCCACAGCAGCGTCGGCTCCTTCGCGGAGAGCCGGTCGAGACCCGAGATCTGGCTGAGCAGTCCGGTGGCGTCGGAGTTGCCGCCGGCGACGGATGCCGCCCGTGCGTTGTAGGCGGCCAGCGCCGTGTCGTACGTCTGCTGCGCGGCGGGCAGCTGGTCCTTCGCCTCCTTCTTGTTGGCGGCGGCGGATGCGGCGACCGAGGCGGTCCCGGCGGCGTCCGCCTGCGCCAGGGTGCCGTCGGCGGCGCGGAGCTTCGCCGCGAGTGCGTCGTACGAGGACTGCGCCGCGGCGAGCTGCTGCTTCGCCGCCTGCGCGCTCGCGCCGTCCCCGCTGACGCCGGTGCAGCCCGGGACGGTGCCCTTGCCCTTGCCGGTCAGCTCGCACTGGTACAGCGCGCGTGCCTGATCGATGATCTTCTGCTGGGCGGCGAGCTTGGCGTTCAGGCCGTCGACGGTGCTCTGTGCGGCGGCGGAGGCGGCCGAGGTGGTCGAGGTGCCGGCGACGATGCCCGTCTGCGCCTGGCTCTGCAGGGCGTTGAGGCGCTTGGACGCGGCATCCAGCGACTGCTTCTCCGGACCGTCGGTGACGCCCTTCTGATCGGCCTGCGCGTTGACGATGTTGGTCGAGGTGACCTCACGGGCGATGTCGTTGTGGAACACCTGAAGCACCAGGGGCTCCGCCACCACGATGCCGATGAGCGCGGCCATGATCACCCGCGGGATCGCGAGGCAGATGAGCCGCCATACGTTGTGCGTGGAGCGCATCGTCGAGGTGAGGAACCGGTCGAGGTTGAAGATGATGAGCGCCCACACGATCGCGAGCGGCACGGCGACCCAGGCGAGGATGCCGACGCCCGTGATGAGCGCGAAGAACATCGACAGCGCCGAGACGAGCGCGGTGCCGGCGAGCACGAAGAACATCTGCACGAACCGCGGCGTCTCGGTGGGCACCTCGTCGAGCACCGATCCGTCGGCGCCGCCGAGGATCGCGAGGCGCCGCCAGCCCTCGCCGCGACGGCGGGGCTTGATGGCGCGGCGGGACCGCTCGGGCGCGGCCGCCTGGAACACGGGTTCCGGTTCCGGATCCGGTTCGGGCTCCGGCGCCGGCAGCGGCTGGGGCGCCGGACGCTCGGGCTGCAGCGGCTCGGGCTCGATCGGCTGCAGCGGATCGATCGGCGTCGTGCTGATCGGCACGGTCGCGGCATCCGGGATCGGGGTGGTCGGATGCGCGTCGAACGGCTCGTCGTAGTGGGCTTCGCCGTCGCGCGCCGCGATCACGTCCTCGAGGTAGAGGGGGGTGTCATCGGCATCGTCGGTCGCCACGTCGAACTCGATGCGGCCGTCGGAGTCGAAACGTCCGGGCCGGTGATTGGAGTAGGACATCGTCCCAGGCTTGCAACGGAGCCTGGACGAGTGGTGGGCAGGCCCTGTGCGCGACCCCCGCGGGGTCGGCGGAATCCCTGATCCGGCGCCTATTCCTCGAGCGGCGTCGCGGCGGCCACGGCCTCGTCCTCGGCGGTCGCGACCAGCTGGCCGCAGGCGCCGTCGATCTCCTTGCCGCGGGTGTCGCGCAGCGTCGTGGGGATGCCCTTGGCCTCCAGGCGACGCACGAACTCGTTCTGCGCGGCCCGCGTCGACGCGGTCCAGATGGACCCCGGGGTCGGGTTCAGCGGGATCGGGTTGACGTGCACCCAGCCCCGTCCGCGGGCGTTGAGCTTGTCGCCGAGCAGGTCGGCGCGCCAGGGGTGATCGTTCATGTCCTTGATGAGCGCGTACTCGATCGACACGCGCCGTCCGGTGCGCTCGAAGTAGCCGCGGGCGGCATCCAGCGCCTCGTCGACCTTCCAGCGCGAGTTCACCGGGATGAGCTCGTCGCGGAGCTCATCGTCGGGGGCGTGCAGCGACAGCGCGAAGGTCACCGGGATGTTTTCGTCGGCGAGCTTCTTGATGGCGGGCACGAGGCCGACCGTCGACACCGTGATGCCGCGGGCGCTCATGCCCATGCCGTGCTTCTTGTCGGTCATGACCCGCACCGCCTGCATCACGCGGGCGTAGTTCGCCAGCGGCTCCCCCATGCCCATGAAGACGATGTTGGTGACCCGCTCGCCGTCCGGTCCCTGAGCCTGTCGAAGGGCTGCGGGGCCGAGCTGTCCTTGCGCGATCACGCGGTTGGCACGCACGATCTGCTCGATGATCTCGCCCGCGGACATGTTGCGCGTGAGGCCGGCCTGCCCGGTGGCGCAGAACGGGCAGTTCATGCCGCATCCGGCCTGGCTCGACACGCACAGCGTGATCCGGCCCGGATAGCGCATGAGCACCGACTCCACGAGGGCGCCGTCGAACAGCTTCCAGAGGAACTTGATCGTGTCGCCGCGGTCGGTCTGCAGGCGCCGCACCTCGGTGAGCAGGGGCGGCAACATCCCGTGCACGAGCTCGTCGCGGCCGGATGCCGGCAGGTCGGTCATCTCCGCCGGGTCGTGCGTGTAGTGCGTGAAGTAGTGCTTCTCCAGCTGCTTGGCGCGAAAGCCCGGCATCCCGAGTTCGGTGACCTTCCCGACCCGCTGCTCGGGGGTGAGGTCGGCCAGGTGCACCGGCGGCTTGCCGCGGCGCGGGCTCGCGAACTGCAGCAGCGGGCGGCCCTCGGCATCCTTTTTCTGAGTCCATCCCTCGGTGGCCGGGCGCACCTGGCGTGCCGGCGCGGTGCGTTCGCTCATGCACCCAGGCTACCGGCCGCGTCCCCGCGCTCGGCTGGGACGTCACGAGGCCGGCCGCGCGACACCGCGCTGCGAATGAGACACCGCGCGAGGCCACGGGTTTCGTCCCAGGTGACGTGTCTCAGCGGCGGGTGGACGGGAGGGCACGCGGATTGAGCGAGACCGTGTCGAGCATCAGCTGCTGCCGCGCGCGCACCGGGCGCAGTCCGGCCCGCCGCAGTTTCGCGTCGAGCCGATCGGGATGCATGACGTCGCTCCACTCCCAGCGCGCGAAGCCGCGCACGTGGCGACGCAGGCGGTCTTCACGCCGCTTCTCGTCGACGAAGTGCGCCTTCATCTTCTCGGGGGACGATGCGTCGTACTTGCCGTACCCGTCGGACTCTCCGATCACCCGTGCAGCCCGCCAGAAGAAGTCGACTCGGTCACGGAATCCCTCGGAGGCGAACATGACCTGCAGTTCCGGCTCTTCGTACCCGAGCCACTCGATCACGGCACGGCTGACGCTCTCGCCGACGGACTCCGAGTCGGCGCGCACACGTTCCTGCACCCAGGCGACCCGGTGCAGCCCGCGTCGGTCGGCCTGCACCCTCGCGCGCGCGAGGAAGTCGTCGGCTTCGGGGTCAGCCTCGGCGGCCCGCCGGCGCCACACGGCATCCGCGACGGCCAGGGCGTGGGTCCGCGGTGCCACGCGGGCGAACGCGACGGCCGAGTCGATCGGCGTCGTCATCGAGAATCGGTCGAGGGCGATGACGCGGTGGTTCCGGATGCCGCCGTGCATATGGACGTCGCCCCGACGGCGCCCGACGGCGTCGAGCACGTGGATGTCGGCCGGTTCTCCGAAGATCGGCAGATCCTGCAGCACCAACGCGGACTCGAGACAGAATGCTGCATGTCGCGACGATCGTGCCACGGCGTGGACCCGCAGAAGATACCGATCCCAGGGCGCGAGGGTGTTCCATTCGGTCTTCGGAACATAGACGCCCGGCCGGACCCTGGTGAGTGCGGGATCTCGGTCGAACCGGACCGCGAGGCGGGCGTGTTCAGCAGTGACGAGCAGTGTGGTGGGCGGTGGCTTCAGCATCCCGCCATCGTCCGATCCCGCCGCAGCGCACGACAGCCCGCATCCTCCCCCGGGGATGGATCCCCGCCGATCGAGAGCCTGTGGACGACGCGAAGCACCGCTTTCTGGCCGGAACACGTGACAGCGCCGCGTGTCCCGTCCTGAATGGGGTGCATCGGCCGGGAGCGCCCGCGCCTCCTGCCTCGGCGTCACGCTGCGGGTGGAATGTACCCGTCGAAGGTCGTGCGCACCGCGGGGCCGTCGGTGTCCTGAACCTCCCAGGCGCGGCCACGCCGGCGGGGGCGCGGCGGCAGGTCGCCGATCGTGCGGCGGTGGATGACGCCGTCCTCGAGACTCCAGCCCCGGCCGGCGAGCCGGACGATCTCCTGGTGCAGACGGCTCGCGCGGAAGCCGTCCCTCACGTGCGGCGCGACCGGGATGCGGCAGCGAAGCCGGCGACGCGGCCCCGGGCCTCGTCCGTGTCGAACAGTGCCCCGATCGTCGCGGCCTCGTCGGCGAGGTTCTCGCCGAACGTGCGGTGCGCGCCGGTGCGCAGCAGCCGCTTGGCCTCGCCGTACGCCTCCGACGCCCCCGCCAGCCACCCCTCGGCGACCGCGCGGGCGCGCGCGGCGACATCCGCCCGCGGCACGACCTCGGTGACGAGTCCCCACTCCAGCGCGGTGGCGGCATCCACCGTGACGTCCTGCAAGACCAGCCGCAGGGCCCGGCGCTGCCCGACCGCCTGCGGCAGGAGGGTCGAGACCCCGAGGTCGGGGCTGAGCCCGATGTTCGCGTACTTGCTGGCGAACGTGGCCGTGTCGGCCGCGACGATCCAGTCCGCGGCGAGCATCAGCCCGAGCCCACCGCCCGCGACCGCACCCTGTACGGCGGCGACCACGGGCACCGACGATTCCACGATGGAGCGGATGCCGGCGTGGATGACGCCCGCCATCGCGGTGACGTCCGCCCCGTCCACCGACCCACCGCCGGTTCCCGCCGACCCCATCGCGATCACGTCGCCGCCGGCGCAGAAGGCAGGTCCCGTCGCATCCAGCAGCACCGCCTTCACCGCCGGGTCGGAGGCAACCCACTCGCCGAGGTCGCGCCACAGCGCCCCCATCGCGAAGTCCATCGCGTTCAGGGACGCCGGGCGGTTGAACGTGAGGTGCGCGAGGCCGTCCTCGAGCGAGAACAGGATCGGGGAGTCGGCGCGGGCCGCGGGCATGTCCGCGAAATCCTCGCTCACTTCGGAGCCATCCGGATCGCACCGTCGAGGCGGATCGTCTCGCCGTTGAGGTAGCCGTTGTCGATGATCGCCGTCACAAGGCGCGCGTACTCGTCGGGACGGCCGAGCCGCTGCGGGTACGGCACCTGCTGGCCGAGGGAGTCCTGCGCCGGCTGCGGGAGCCCGGCCAGCATCGGGGTCTCCATGATTCCGGGGGCGATCGTGCACACCCGGATCCCGTAGCGCGCGAGCTCCCGTGCGATCGGCAGCGTCATCGCGTGCACGCCGCCCTTCGACGCGGAATAGGCGGGCTGGCCGATCTGCCCGTCGAACGCGGCGACGGATGCCGTGTTCACGATGACGCCGCGGTCGCCGGACTCGGTGGCATCCGTGCGCACCATCGCGGCGCTCGCCTGCTGGATCACGTTGAACGAGCCGATGAGGTTCACCCGGATGACCCGCTCGAAGTCCGCGAGGGACGTCGGGCTGCCGTCGCGGTCGAGCACCTTCGCGGGCGGCGCGATGCCCGCGCAGTTGACGACGACGCGCAGCGGGCCGGAAGCCGACGCCTGCTCCACCGCGGCCGCCACCTGGGCCGGGTCGGTCACGTCGGCGGGGACGAACGTGCCGCCGAGGGATGCCGCGACCTCCGCCCCCGGGGAAGAGGGCAGGTCGATGATGGTGACCCGGGCACCGCCTTCGGCGAGCCGGGTGGCGGTGGCCTTGCCGAGCCCCGAAGCTCCGCCGGTGACGAGCGCCGCTGCTGCATTGATGTCCATGCGCCCAGGCTATCCGGGCGGGTGCCGGGCCCACGCGCGTCCGTGCAGGGGCAGACTGGGAGCATGTCCATCCGCCTCGCCCGCATCTACGACGCCCCGACCGCCGCCGACGGATACCGCGTGCTCGTGGACAGACTGTGGCCGCGCGGCGTCTCGAAGGAGCGCGCCGAGCTCGACGAGTGGGCGAAGGATGCCGCACCCTCCACCGAGCTGCGCAAGGCCTTCCACGGCGGCGAGCTGGACTGGGACGACTTCGCGAAGGCGTACCGCGCGGAGCTCACCGACAACCCGGCCGTTCCCGCGCTGCGCGACCGGCTGGCGGTACACCCCACGTCCACGCTGCTGACCGCGACGAAGAGCGAGGACCACGACTACCTCGTCGTGCTGCGCGACGTGCTCGAGGGCCGGTGACGATCCCGGCGCTCGACGTGGCGGTGCCCGCCCGGGTGCGGGAGCTCGCCGGCGCGGCGGCGCTCACCCCGGTGTGGCTGAACGGCGAGGGCGGGCTGACGTTCCGCACCGACGACGGTCGCTACCTCAAGCACGGCCCGCTGAGCGCCGAGACCTCCGTCGCGGACGAGGTGGCCCGGCTCGCCTGGGCCGGATCGTTCACGCCGGTGCCGCGGGTGCTCGCCTCGGGTCGGGATGCCACGCACGAATGGCTGGTCACCGCCGCGATCGACGGCGAATCCGCGGTCACCGAGCGGTGGCGGGCGGAGCCGGCGACGGCGGTGCGGGCGGTGGGCGCGGGACTGCGCGCGCTGCACGACGCCCTGCCGGCCGCGGACTGCCCGTTCGACTGGGCGGTGCCGGCCCGCATCGCGAACGCGGCGCGGCGCGGCATCCTGGTCCCGGACGCCCTGCGCACTCCCCCGCCCGTCGATCGGCCGGTGGTGTGCCACGGCGACGCGTGCTGCCCGAACACCCTGCTGGATGCCGCCGGCCGGTGGACGGCGCACGTCGACCTCGGCAGCCTCGGCATCGCCGACCGCTGGGCGGACATCGCTGTGGCGTCCATGAGCACCGAGTGGAACTACGGCCCGGGATGGGAGGACGCGCTGATCGAGGCGTACGGCGTCGAGCCCGACCGCGAACGGCTCGCCTACTACCGGGACCTCTGGAACGCCACCTGAGCCGGCCGGTTCAGGTGAGCGTGAGGAAGAGCTTCTCGAGCTCCTCGACGGTCATCGGGTCGGACTCGTCGGCGGGGTCGGTGACGCACTTGCGCATGGCGGTCGCGATGATCTGGAACCCGGCCTTGTCGAGTGCGCTCGAGACGGCGGCGAGCTGGATGACGACGTCGCGGCATCCCGCCCCGCTCTCGATGGCGCCGATCACGGCGTTGAGCTGACCCTGCGCACGGCGGAGGCGATTGAGCACCTGCTTCTGCGTCTGCGGGGCGTCGGTCGAGGCGGCCATCGTCAGCTCCGCCCGAACAGGCGCGAGAAGAAGCCGCCCGTGGGTGCGGGGCCGCCCTCATGGCCGCCGCACCACTGGGCGGCGGGGACGGAGCTGCGCACGGACTCGACGTGCTCTCCGCAGCCGGCCCAGGTGGTCTTTCCGCAGGTCTGACAGGTGACGGCACGGCACACGGTGTGATCCTCTCGTTTGGGATGTGGTTACCCCCTAGGGTATAACAGAATACGGGACGGGGTATACGGACGACCTCCGACCGGAAGGGGAATGACGTGAAGACGGTGATCGTCGGCGGTGTCGCGGGTGGGATGTCGGCCGCGACGCGGCTGAGACGGCTCGACGAGGATGCCGAGATCGTGGTGCTCGAGCGCGGGCCCCACGTGTCGTACGCGAACTGCGGCCTGCCGTACTACGTCGGCGGCGTGATCCGCGATCGCAGCGCGCTGCTGCTGCAGACCCCCGAATCCCTCGCCGCCCGGTTCCGCCTCGACGTGCGGGTGCGCCACGAGGTCACCGGCATCGACCCGGAGAACCGCGTCCTGACGGTGCTCGACCTCGCCACCGGCGACGAGAGCCGCGAGACCTACGACGAGCTCATCCTCGCCGTCGGCGCCTCCGCGCGCACCCCGGCGGACAGCGGCGGCATCCCGACCCGCACCCTGCGCACCGTCGAGGACGTCGACGCGATCGAGGCGCTCATCGACGCCGCGGGCGAGCCGGCATCCGCCCTCGTCATCGGCGGCGGATTCATCGGGCTCGAAGCCGTCGAGAACCTGGTGCGCCGGGGCATCCGCACGACCCTCGTCCAGCGCGGCGCGCACGTGCTGTCGCCGCTGGATCCCGAGATGGCCGCGCCGATCGAGGCGGAACTGCGCCATCGCGGGGTGGACGTGCGCACGTCGGCCAGCGTCGAGCGGATCGAGTACGGCGAGGCGGCGCTCGCCGACGGCTCGCGTGTGCGCCCGGACTTCATCGTGGATGCCGCGGGCGTGGTGCCGAACGTGCACCTCGCGCGGCTCGCGGGCGCGCGCCTGGGGCCCACGGGAGGCATCGCGGTGGACGGGCAGGGCCGCACCAGCATCCCGCACATCTCGGCCGTCGGCGACGGCGTCGAGAAGGTCGACGCGCTCTCCGGCGAGGAGTCGCTGGTCACGATGGCGGGACTCGCCAACCGCCACGGACGATCCGTGGCCGACGTCATCGCCGGGCGCGACGAGCACAACGCCCCGGCGCTCGGCACCGCGATCGTGAAGGTCTTCGACCTCGTCGCCGCAAAGACCGGCTGGAGCGAACGGCAGCTGATCGCCGCCCAGCGCCCGCACCGCGTCATCCACACGCATCCGGCCTCGCACGCCACGTATTACCCCGGCGCGCGGGCCATGTCGATGAAGCTGCTCGTCGATCCGGCGACAGACGCGATCCTCGGCGCCCAGATCGTCGGCGGCGACGGCGTCGACAAGCGCATCGATGTCCTCGCGGTGGCGATGGCGGGCGGCATCACGGCGTCCGGTCTGGCCCGATTGGAGCTCGCGTACGCGCCGCAGTTCGGCTCCGCGAAAGACTCGGTCAACCAGCTCGGCTACGTCGCCGACAACCTGCGCACCGGCACCACGCGGGCGATCCAGTGGCACGAGCTGGATGCCGCGATGGATGCCGGCGCGCTGCTCCTCGATGTGCGCAGCCCCACGGAGCATGCGGCCGGGGCGGTTGCCGGTTCCGTGAACATCCCGGTCGACGAGCTGCGCGATCGGCTCCCCGAGATCCCGGACGTGCCGGTCGTCGTGCACTGCGCGGTCGGCCAGCGCGGGCACACCGCCGCGCGCATCCTGAGCCAGCGCGGGTTCGACGTCGTGAACCTCGACGGCGGGTACCGCACGTGGACCGCGGGCGAGGCATCCCGCGATCGGATGCCGCAGCCCGAGCGCGCCGCGGCATAGCGACTCACCGCACGACCGACGGCTGCGACGGGTCCTTGCGATTGACCGGACCCTCGAACAGCCGCACCACCTCTTCGACCGAATGGCCCTTCGTCTCGGGCAGGAAGAAGTAGACGAAGAAGATCCCGACGACGCAGAGGACCGCGAAGACGATCATCGTCCAGCCGAGGCCGATGCCCACCTGCATGAGCGGGAAGGCCAGCACGAGTCCGTAATTCGCCAGCCAGTCCACGGCCGCGCCGATCCCGGAGGCGCGCCCGCGCACCGCGGTGGGGAACACCTCGCCCTGCAGCAGCCAGCCCGTTCCGCCGATGCCGATCGCGAAGCACGAGATGAACAGGGCGAACCCGACCATCACGACCACCAGTTGCGCCACACCGGACAGGAACGATGCCCCGTACGCCCCGACGACGAGGAACACCGCCATGCCGATGTAGGCGCCGATCGCGAGGCGCCGGCGCCCCACGCTGTCGATGAAACGGAACGCGAAGTAGGTGGCGATCACGTTCACCACGGCGAGGATGCCGGCCGCGATCACCCCGAAGATCTCCGCCTGCACGGTGGTCGTGCCGGGGTGGGTGAAGTACGGCGTGAGCAGGTGCGGCCCGTAGTAGAAGGCGACGTTGATGCCGGTGATCTGCTGCAGGATGAAGAACACGCACACGATCACGAGCGCGCGCTTGACCGGGGGCGTCCAGCGCGTCTGACCGGAGAGGCGCAGCGTCTCGGTGCGCACATGCGACGCCTCGGCGTGCACCTGTTCCGGCGTCACCTCCAGCCCCAGCGTCTGGAACGCCTTGATCGCCTTCTCCTCCTTGCCGCGTTCGAGCAGCCAGCGCGGGGACTCCGGCATCCGCGCCCGCATCAGCAGCGAGACGATCGCGGGGATGAAGCCGATGCCGAGCAGGATCCGCCAGTCCACCGTGGTCGCCGCGCCGGGCGCGATCGACAGCACGATCACCGCGATGACGTAGGCGGCCAGGATGCCGATCGTGATCATCCACTGCTGGATGATGGCGAGCGATCCGCGCCGTCGTTTCGGCGCGAACTCGGAGATGTAGGCGGTGGCGATGGCGGAATCGGCTCCGATCGCGATCCCGATGATCAGCCGCCCGATCGTCAGGGTGACCGGCTCGAACGCGAACGCCGAGATCAGTGATCCGATCGCGAACAGCGCCGAGTCGACCAGCAGCAGGGCCTTGCGGCCGAATCTGTCGGTGAGCGGTCCCGCCGCGAGCGCCCCCACGAACGACCCGAGCGACGCGCCGGCGACGATGATGCCGATCGCCAGGGGCCCGAGTTTGAACGGGAGGAAGACCAGCGCCGAGCCGATGTTCGAGGAATCGAACCCGAACAGGAACCCGCCGATGGTGGCCAGGACGGCCAGGTAGATGTAGAACCGGCCGATGTCGCGTGTGTCGAGCGTCTCCAGGAGCCCGGCCTTCGTGTTCTCCATGGGGCGTATGGTAGGTCGATGCCGCCGCGCACGACAGGGGGGTTGCGCGACGACGCCGGCCGAGGCAGGCGGGTCACCCCGGGCCGAGGATGAAGTTCCAGGTTCCCGCCGCGACCGCGGCGCCCACCGCGACGGAGGCGATCGCCGCGCCGAGGCCGAGCAGCGCCCATTCGCGCCCGCCGAACGGGGAGCGACGCGCCCAGGTGCGCGCGCCCCGCGCACCGAATCCGCGGGCCTCCATCGCGGTCGCGAGCTTCGACCCGCGTCGCAGCGACAGCACGAGCAGCGCGAAGGCCATGCCGAGGAAGCGGCGCAGCCTGCCGCGATCGGCGACGCCCCGCGCGCGTCGCGCCAGCTCGAGCGCCCGCCAGTCGTCGAGGAACAGCCCCACCATGCGCAGGCCGGCGAGGCCTCCCATCACGAAGCGCGACGGCAGGCGCAGCACCTGGCCGAGACCGTCGGCGAGGTCGGTGGGATCGACGGTCGCGAACAGCACGACCGACGGCAGCGCGACCGCCAGCACGCGGAACATCGTCGCGAGCGCGAGCTGCACCGAGCCCGCGCTGACGTGCACGAAGGCCCAGTCGAGGTAGGCGGTGCCGGACTGGTGGCCGTAGAGGGCGATGGTCACGGCGCTCAGCGGCGCCGCGATCCACACCGCGAGCGTGCGCAGCCAGAACTCCCGCAGGCCGAGCCCGGCGAACGGCAGCAGCAGGGCCTCGAGCGCGAGCGCCGTCGCCGCCGAGACGATGTCGATCGTGAACACCAGAGGGATCGCGACGAGGAACGCCGCGCCGAGCTTCGCGACCGGATTGATGCGGGCGACGCGGCCCGTGCGGGCGTGCGTGTCGAGCAGGGTCATGCGACCATCTCCGCGTCGAGCGCGAATCGGGATGCCCCGAGCGCGTCGATCAGCGCCTCGTCGTGCGTGACGGTCACCACCGCCGCGCCGTCCGCGGCGAGTCCGGCCAGCATCGCGGCGAGCTCGGCCCAGGTGCGGGCATCCTGACCGAACGTCGGCTCGTCGAGGATCAGCACGCGCGGCCGGGTGGCCAGGGCCGCCGCGACCGTGAGCCGACGCTTCTCACCGCCGGAGAGCGTGTACGGGTTGGCGCGCTCGAGCCGGCGCAGCCGCAGCCGGTCGAGCAGGTCGTCCACCCGATCGGCGATGTCGCCGGCATCGAGCCGGAGGGCGCGGGGGCCGATCTCGAGCTCCTCGCGCACGGTCTTGCCGAGCAGCTGATGCTCCGGCTCCTGGAACACGGTGCCGATGCGGGTCAGCAGCTGCTTCGAGGTCCATCGGATCGGTGACCGCCCGGCTCCCGCGGCGAGCGCGGCGGATGCCTCGACGACCCCGTCGACCGGCGGCAGCAGACCGGCGAGGGTGAGCCCCAGCGTGGACTTGCCGATCCCGTTGGGTCCCGTGATCGCGGTGATCGCGCCGGCCGGGATCTCGAGGTCGACGCCGGCGCGCACCGGCACCCCGCGCACGCGTCCGACCGCGAGGTCCGCGGCGCGCAGCAGCACCTCGCCGGACGATCGGTCGCCGAGGTCACCGCGTTTCGTCTCGGGCGCGCAAGCGCTTCCTCGCTCAACGACCGGGAGCGCCGGGCGATGCCCGGGGATCCACACGCCCTCGCGGGCGAGCTCCGCTCCCGATGCCGCCAGCACGTCGCGGGCCGGGCCGTCGGCGACGACCCCGCCGGGTCCGAGCACGATCACGCGGTCGACGACGGGCAGCCAGACGTCCACGCGATGCTCGACGACCACGAGGGTCGCCCCGGTGGCGGAGACCACCCGGCTGACGGCGTCGCGCACCTCGACGACCCCGGACGGATCGAGGTTCGCGGTGGGCTCGTCGAGCAGCAGCAGGCCGGGGCGCATCGCGGTGACCCCGGCGAGGGCCAGCCGCTGCTTCTGCCCGCCGGACAGGCGCGCGGTGGGATGCGCCAGGTCGACGTCGAGGCCGGTGGCATCCAGCGCCTCGCGCACCCGGCGCCAGATCTCGTCGCGCGGGACCCCGAGGTTCTCGCAGCCGAAGGCGACGTCGTCGCCGACGCGCGCGAGGATCACCTGCGAGTCGGGGTCCTGCAGCACGAGTCCCGCGCGCCCCCGAGCATCGACCGGGTCGGCCCCGTCGATCCGCAGCGCGCCCTCGCACTCGCCTTCGTCGGCCCCGCCGAGCACGCCCGCGAGGCCGTGCAGCAGCGTGGACTTGCCCGCTCCGGAGGCTCCGAGCAGCAGCACCCGCTCTCCCGGCTCGATGCGGAACGTGGCATCCCGCACCGCCCACGCGTGACGCGAGGCGTACCTCCAGCCCCACCCGCGTGCATCGACCCCCGCGGGTCGCACACCGTTCATGGACGGGTCAGACGCGGCCGCGGGATTCGCGCCCGGCACCGAAGCGGTCGAGCGCCCCGGTGGCGGCCAGGCCCTTCGTGATGAGCCAGCCGAGGCCGCCCGCGAGCACCGCGCCCGAGACGATGGCCGTCAGGATGTAGGTCGCCGAGAACCCGGCGGACGAGCCCGGGTACCACAGCACCAGGTCGTTGCAGGCGCCGGCGACGCCGGCCGCCGCCCCGGCGAGCAGCGCCACCGGAAGGCTGAAGCGGCGATAGAGGAAGATCAGCACGATGATCTCAGCACCGATGCCCTGCACCACGCCGGCCTCGATCGTGAGGAAGCCGCCCCACTGGTTGCCGACGAGGGCCTCCACGACGGCGGCGACGATCTCGGTGTAGAGGGCCGCTCCCGGCTTGCGGACGATGAGCGCGCCCAGCACGCCGGCGAGCAGCCACGGGCCGTTGAGCAGCCCCTGCAGGCCCGGCAGCAGCGGCGTCAGAAAGGCGCTCGGGCCGAGGTACGCGAGGTCCCATAGCCAGAACACGAGTCCTGCCGCGACGCCCAGCACGCTGGCGACGACGATGTCGACGACCCTCCAGCGCAGGCGGTGCACGCTGGGCGGACGCACCGAAACGGTCTGATCGGTGATGGAATCGCTCATCATCTCTCCTCCCTGCGCCGGCATGACCCGGATCAGGTTCGACGGTCGAAGCGTGGATCGCTTCCTCTCAGCCCGGCTCACCGGACTCCCGTGGTTCGCCTCACAGCATACCGCGATAGATTCGACGGATGACCTCCGAGCTCGAGACCGACGTCGGTCCGGTTCGGGAGGATCTCGCGCTTTTCGACGATCTGGGCGCGACCCCCGCGGCCGCGCCGGTGCCCAGCCTGCTGCCGCTCCCCCGCCGGCGTCGGCTCGCGGTCTGGGTGCCCGTTCTCCTCATCCTGGCCGTGATGGCCGGGTACTGCGGCACGACGCTGTTCTGGTCGGTGGATGCCATCGAGCCGAGGATCAGCACGGTGGCCGTGGCGGCGGTCCCCGCCGCGAAGGCGGCGATGGCGTGGCCCGTGAAGGGCGCCGCCGGCGTGGCCGTGGCCGGATACGGGCCGTCGGTGGCATCCACCACGCGCCAGCTGTCGATGGCGAGCATCACGAAGCTCGTCACCGTGCTCACCGTGCTGCAGCGCAGGCCGCTGACCTCCGGCGAAGGCCCGCGCTACCGCTTCACCGCGAAGGACCGCGTCGCGTACCACCGCTACCTCGAGCGCAACGAGTCCGCGCTGGACGTGCCGGTGGGCGGCTCGCTGACCGAGTACCAGATGTTCCAGGGCATCCTCATCGGCTCGGCGTCCAACTACGCCGATCGGATCGTGAAGGACACCTTCGGCACGAAGACCGCGTTCGTCGCCGCCGCCCGGCAGCTGCTGCAGCGCAACGGCATCACCGGCATCACGATCGTGGACCCCACCGGGTTCGAACGCGGCAACAAGGGCACCCCCGCGGCGCTGCTGAAGCTGGCGTCGCTCGCCATGAAGGACGCCACCATCGCGGGCATCGTGGGGTCGCCCCGGGTCGTGCTGCCCGGCGCGGGTTCCGTCTCGAACACGAACGGGCTGATCGGGGACGAGGGCGTCAACGGGCTCAAGACCGGCACCCTCGTCGGCTACGACCTGCTCGCCGCCAAGACGATCCAGGTCGATTCGGTCACGGTGCAGCTGTACGCCGTCTCGCTGTACCAGCCCAGCGAGCACGCGCGCAACGAAGCCACCCGCAACCTGTTCCACCAGCTGCAGGCGCAGCTGCAGGTGAAGCCCACGGTCGCGAAGGGAACCCCGGTCGGCGAAGTGCGCACGGTGTGGGGCGAGCGGGTTCCGGTGGTGGCCGGCCGCGACGCGGGCGTCGTGCTGTGGAACGGCGCCACCGCGCAGGTGTCCACGACGCTGTCGCTCGGCGACCAGCGGACCGCCGGCGCCGTGGTGGGATCGCTGCGGGCGACAGGGCCGCTGAACTCGACGAAGGTGGATGCCGTGCTGGGCCGCGACGTCGCGCCGCCCAGCCCATGGTGGCGCCTCACCCACCCGCTGGAGCTGTGGGGGCTGAAGAAGCACTGACTCGCCCGGGCATGAGCCGCGGATCCGTTCAGGCGAAGCGGACGATCTGGTTCAGCCGGTCGCGCGTGGCGAACTGCTCGGTGCCGCCGATCGAACGGGCGCCGTCGACGCCGCGGCGCAGTACGGTCGACAGCGACGAGCGCGCCACGACCGCGGTCGGCATCCCGTGCACCTTGCCGAGTTGGTCGATCGGCACCGGCACATCCTCGTCGGGCAGCACGATGATCGCGCCGCCGAACTTCAGGCGCCCGGCCCGGCTGATCGCCTTCATGCCCTGCAGCAGGCCCGCGATCGGCGCTCCCGGCACGGCGTCCCCGGTGATCTCGCCACGACGCACGCGCACCGGGCCGCCGAAGTCCTCGGACAGGATGCCGTACAGCCCGGAGGGCCCGAGCACGATGTGGTCGATCTTGGCGTCCGAGCTCGCCACGGCGACGTCGTGCCACACTGTGTAGCCCATGCCGAGGTCGGCGACGATGCGGGCGGTGGCCTCCTCGGCGAGCGCGTCGGCGAGCAGGCGCCGGATCTCGTACGGGGCCGAGCGCACCATCGCCGGGTCGTACGGGTCCGCGAGGGCACGGCCCTGCCCCGACCACTCCCGGATCAGGTCGAGGTAGCGCTCCCGGCGCCAGCCGCCGGGCTGCCCGTACGAGCGAGCGCGCTGACGGGTGGTCGACGGCACGGTCGTACGCGGCGCCGCGCCCCAGTG
>DATMTQ010000300.1:0-12380 GCA_035564095.1 Microbacterium sp.
ACGCATCCGGCCCCGTGGCATCCGCGGGGTCAGAGCCCCTCGACGATCTCCCGCATCAGCGCAGCCGTCTCGGACGGCGTCTTGCCGACCTTCACGCCGGCGGCCTCCAGGGCCTCCTTCTTGGCCTGCGCGGTGCCCGCCGAGCCCGAGACGATGGCGCCGGCGTGGCCCATCGTCTTGCCCTCGGGCGCGGTGAAGCCGGCGACGTAGCCGACCACCGGCTTGGTGACGTGGGCCTTGATGTAGTCGGCCGCGCGCTCCTCGGCGTCGCCGCCGATCTCGCCGATCATGACGATCGCCTTGGTGTCGGGGTCGGCCTCGAAGGCTTCCAGCGCATCGATGTGCGTGGTGCCGATGACAGGGTCGCCGCCGATGCCGATGGCGGTGGAGAAGCCCAGGTCGCGCAGCTCGAACATCATCTGGTAGGTCAGGGTGCCCGACTTCGAGACGAGACCGATGGGGCCGGTGCCGGTGATGCTGGCCGGCGTGATGCCCGCGAGCGCCTCGCCCGGGGTGATGATGCCGGGGCAGTTCGGGCCGATGATGCGGGTCTTGTTGCCCTTGGCCTTCGCGTACGCCCACGCCTCGGCGGTGTCGCCGACGGGCACGCCCTCGGTGATCACGACGAGCAGCGGGATCTCGGTGTCGATGGCTTCGACCATGGCGTCCTTGGTGAACGCCGGAGGCACGAAGGCGATCGAGACGTTCGCACCGGTCGCGGCGATGGCCTCGGCGACCGAGCCGAAGACGGGCAGCTCGACGGGGTTGCCTGCGGCATCCACGTGCGAGACGGTCGTGCCGGCCTTGCGCGCGTTCACGCCGCCGACGACGTTGGTGCCGGCCTTGAGCATGAGCGCGGTGTGCTTGGTGCCCTCGCCGCCGGTGATGCCCTGGACGATGACCTTGGAGTCCTTGTTGAGGTAGATCGACATGTCTGCAGCTCCTTAAGCGTTCGCCAGCTCGGCGGCCTTGTCGGCGCCGTCGTCCATGGTCGCGGCGATGGTGACGAGCGGGTGGGCATATTCGGCGAGGATGCGGCGGCCCTCCTCGACGTTGTTGCCGTCCAGGCGCACGACGAGCGGCTTGTTCGCCTCTTCGCCGAGGGTGGTCAGGGCGCCCACGATGCCGTTCGCGACCGCGTCGCACGCGGTGATGCCGCCGAAGACGTTGACGAACACGCTCTCGACCTGCGGGTCGTTGAGGATCACGTCGAGTCCCGCCGCCATGACGGCGGCGGATGCGCCGCCGCCGATGTCGAGGAAGTTCGCCGGCTTCACGCCGCCGTGCTTCTCGCCGGCGTACGCGACCACGTCGAGCGTGGACATCACGAGGCCCGCGCCGTTGCCGATGATGCCGACCGCGCCGTCGAGCTTGACGTAGTTGAGGTCGTGCTCCTTCGCCTTCGCCTCGAGCGGGTCGGCGGCCGACTTGTCCTCGAGCTCCTCGTGGTCGGGGTGGCGGAAGGACGCGTTCTCGTCGAGCGACACCTTGCCGTCGAGGGCGATGATGTCGCCCTCCTCCGTCTGCACGAGCGGGTTGACCTCGACGAGGGTGGCATCCTCGCCCTTGTACACGTTGAAGAGCTTGACGAAGACGTCGGCGACCTTGGCCGCGGTCTCATCGTCGAAGTTCGCGGCCTTCGCGATCTCGAGCGCCTTGGCTGCGTCGATGCCGGCATCCGGGTCGACCTCGACGCGGGCGAGGGCCTCGGGCTTCTCGACGGCGAGCTGCTCGATCTCCATGCCGCCCTCGACCGAGCACAGCGACAGGTAGGAGCGGTTCGCGCGGTCCAGCAGCACCGAGAAGTAGAACTCGCGGGCGATGCGGGCGCCGGCGGCGACCATCACGCGCTTGACGACGTGGCCCTTGATGTCGAGCCCCAGGATTGCCTGTGCGGCTTCGTAGGCCTCGTCGGGGTTCTTGGCGACCTTGACGCCGCCCGCTTTGCCGCGGCCGCCCGTCTTCACCTGGGCCTTGACGACGACGACGCCGCCCAGCTTCTCCGCTGCGGCGCGCACTTCGTCGGGGGTGTCGGCGACGATGCCGGCGAGCACCGGCACCTCGTACTTCTCGAAAAGATCGCGTGCCTGGTACTCGTAGAGATCCACGTGCATTCCTTCGCTCGGGCGAATGTCAGGATTTGCGGCCGCGAAAGATATCTCGATATCAAGATAAATCGGCCGTGCTCCCAGCCTACTACCGCAGTTTTGCGGCCTCGTACGCCGGACACTCAGGCTCCGGTCACGCGATCTCGCCGTACGCCACGGTCCGCGCGAGAGCCTGGACCCGCGGCAGCTGGTGCGCCGTGTAGAAGTCGGCGGACCTGAGTCGGGCGGCATCCACCTCCGACCGCGTCCCGTGCTCGAGCACCGCCTGGACGGCGAGCGCATGCATCCAGCCGCCGGCGAGCACGCCGAGCAGGGTCAGGTACGGAACGCTGACCGCATAGGCGTCGCGCGGGGATGCCGCGAACCCGACCACCTTCCCGGTCGCGGTCTCGGCCTGCCCCACCGCCATCGCGAGCCGGGCGCCGACCTCGCGTGCGCGCTCATCGCCGGACTCCGTGAGGCGCGCCGCCGTGCCCATCATCTGCTCGAACAGCACCCCGGCCGTCGCGCCCTCGTCGCGGATCACCTTGCGCCCCACGAGGTCGTTCGCCTGGATCGCGGTGGTGCCCTCGTAGATGGGCATGATGCGGGCGTCGCGGTAATGCTGGGCGACGCCCGTCTCCTCGATGAAGCCCATGCCGCCGTGCACCTGGATGGCGTCGCTCGTGATGCTCAGGGCCTCCTCGGTCGCCCAGCCCTTGAGGATCGGCACGAACAACTCCCCCAGCGGTCCGGTGCCGTCGGTCCCGGCCCGGTCGAGCAGATCGGCGACGTGCACGCCGAGCGCACGCATCGCGAAGATGCGCGACGACATCGACAGCAGCAGGCGCCGGACGTCCGGATGCTCCGCGATCGGCGCGCCCGCGGGGCGTCCGATCACCGGGCCCTGCACGCGCTGCGCGGCATAGGCGCATGCCTGCTGGTACGCCCGGTCGGAGATGCCGGTCGCCTGGAACGCCATGGCGGCGC
Source organism: Microbacterium sp. (assembly GCA_035564095.1). Classification (GTDB taxonomy): domain Bacteria; phylum Actinomycetota; class Actinomycetes; order Actinomycetales; family Microbacteriaceae; genus Microbacterium. The sequence goes on from DATMTQ010000300.1 coordinate 3,078, forward strand.
GCTCGGCGTTCATCATCACGAACATGCCCGCGAGGCCCCCGTCGACCTCTCCGACGAGGTAGCCGGTGGCGTCGTCGTAGGCGAGCTGGCAGGTCGGGCTGCCGTGGATGCCGAGCTTGTGCTCGATCGCCACCGTCGTGATCGCGTTGCGCTCCCCCAGCGTCCCGTCGTCGTTGACGAGGATGCGCGGTGCGACGAACAACGACAGGCCCCGCGCGCCTTCGGGGGCGTCCGGGGTGCGCGCGAGCACGAGATGCACGATGTTCTCGGCCACGTCGTGGTCGCCCCAGGTGATGAAGATCTTCTGCCCGCGGATCGACCACGTGCCGTCGCCGCGGGGTGTGGCCGTGGTGCGGATCGCGCCCAGGTCGGTGCCGGCATCCGGCTCGGTCAGATTCATGGTGCCGGTCCACCGCCCCGAGACCAGCTTCGTGAGATAGGTCTCCCGGACGTCCGGGGATGCCACCGCATCGAGCGCGAGGATCTGTCCCTGCGTCAGCGCCCAGCACAGCGCGAACGCGGCGTTCGACGCGTTCCACACCTCGCCGAGGGCGGCGTGCATCACCCCGGGCAGTCCGTCGCCGCCGGCGGACTCGGGCGCCTCCGCGGTGACCCATCCAGCCGCGACGAACTGCCGGTACGCCTCCGCGAAACCGTCCGGCAGGCGCACGCTCCCGTCGACGAGCCGCGCGCCGACCTGGTCGCCCACGGTCTCGAGAGGCGCGAGCACGGATGCCGCGAACCCGCCTGCGGCCGCCATGACGTCGGTGCCGTCGGAGGCGGTCATCGCCCCGCCGGTCGAGCGCGCGAGCAGGTCGGCGCCGAAGGCCTCGCCGAACAGGAACGCGTAGTCGTCGACGGGCGGACGGTATGAGGATGCAGCGGTCATCGTCGACTCCTTGCAGGGGGATGCCACACGCATCCGGTGAGACTGCGGTTCAGTGTACGTGCGACCCAGTGCCACGCAAAGCGTCGACACGTGACGCATGATTCCGGGGAATCGGGCACCCGGGTTAGCCTTCCTGTATGAGTGACGCCGCATCGTCGGCCGCGCACGACGCCGTCGTCGCCGCGGCTCTGGAGCTGTTCGCGAAGCACGGCTTCGAGCAGACCTCCGTCGAGCAGATCGCGAAGGCCGCCGGCGTCTCCCGGTCGACCTTCTTCCGTCAGTTCGGCGGCAAGGAGGACGTCGTCTTCGCCGACCACGAAGTGCTCCTCACGATGCTGCGCACCGACCTCGCCCGTCCGCACGGCGATCCGTGGCAGGCGGTGTGCGAGGCATCCATGAAGGTGTACCGGCACTTCGCCGCCGACCCGGTGCTGGCGCGCCGCCGCTACGCCGTCGTGCGGCAGGTGCCGGCGCTGCGCGATCGCGAGATCGTCGCCGTGTTCCGCTACGAGCGGCTGTTCGACGAGTACCTGCGTCAGGCCATGCCGGGCCTCGATCCGCTCGTCGCGGTGGCGTTCTCGGCCGAGGTGACGGCGATCCACAACCACGTGCTGCGCCGGCTCATCCGCGGCACCAAGCGGGTGCCGGTCTCGGTGCTGCGCGAGGCGCTGGACGAGGCCCTGCACCGGTTCGGCGTCGCGGCCGAGACGCCGCCGACGCCCGATGACGTCGTGGTGGCGGTGTTCCCCCGCCGGATGCCAGCCGCGGAGGTCGCCCGGCGCCTGCGCGGCAGCCTGCCGAGCTGACCGGCATCAGGTCCGAGCCTGATACTCAGTGCCAGGATTGGCGATACTGAGTCCCACCGGCGTAGCCTGGACCGCATGACCTCCAGCGCCTTCCCGGGCGAGCGCGTGCCGTCGTACGACGTCACCCGGCGCCTCGACACCGACTACTACGCCGTGTTCGCGGATCTCCCCGACGCCGACCGTGCCGCATGGGATCGCGCGAAGGCGTACGTCGACGAGGTCGGCGACCGGATGCTGCAGGCGTGGGATGCCGCGGAGTACCCGCTCGACGTCGCCCGCCGCATGGGCGAGCTCGACCTGGTGGTCGACGGCATCCGGCATCCGAAGCTCACGTCGCTGTCGCCCCTGGCCGCCGGACTCGTGAACATGGAGATCTCCCGCGGCGACGGGTCGCTCGGCACCGTGCTGGCGGTGCAGGGCGGGCTCGCCCTGCGCACCCTCGCCCTCTTCGGCAGCCCGGAGCAGCAGGATCGCTGGCTGCAGCCGCTCGCCTCCGGCGAAGTGCTCGGCGCGTTCGCGCTCACCGAGCCCGACCACGGCTCGGACTCGGTGTCGCTCGAGACGGTGGCCCGCCCTTCGACAGGCTCAGGGACCGGAGTGACAGGCTCAGGGACCGGAGTGACAGGCTCAGGCCCTTCGACAGGCTCAGGGACCGGGGGCTGGGTGCTGCGCGGGGCGAAGAAGTGGATCGGCAACGGCGCCTCCGGGGGCATCACCTTCGTGTGGGCGCGCGTGGACGACGAGGGCGACCCGGACCACGGCCAGGTGCGGTGCTTCCTCGTGCCGCAGGACACCCCGGGCTACCACGGCACCGTGATCACCGGCAAGGTCGCGCTGCGCGCCGTCCACCAGGCGCACATCGTGCTCGACGACGTGGAACTGCCCGCGGAGGCGGTGCTGCCGGGATCGCATTCGTTCAAGGATGCCTCCACCGTGCTGTACGCCACGCGGTCGGGGGTCGCGTGGTCGGCGCTCGGGCACGCGACCGCCTGCTACGAGGCGGCGCTCGCCTACGCCACGCAGCGGGTGCAGTTCGGCAAGCCGCTCGCCAAGTTCCAGATGGTGCAGGAGCGCCTGACGCAGATGCTCGACGAGCTGACCGTCATGCAGCTGTACTGCCGGCAGATGGCCGACCTCGAGCGCGACGGGCGGCTGCGTCCCACCCAGGCATCCCTCGCGAAGTACCACAACACGCGCGCCGCCCGCCGGGTCGCGCAGATCGCCCGCGACCTGCTCGGCGGCAACGGCATCCTGCTCGAGAACCGCGTCATGCAGCATCTGGCCGACATCGAGGCCATCCACACCTACGAGGGCACCGAGTCGGTGCAGGCCCTGCTCCTCGGCCGCGACATCACCGGGATGAGCGCGTTCGTCTGAGGCGTGTGCCCTGCCGCTGCACGGCTCAGGACGTGCCGCCGTCCCGCGGCCAGCCGAGCCGATCGGCGACGGCATCGGCTGCACGAGACGGAAACGCGCCGGTCCGCGGCTTCGTCCGAGGCCGACCCGAGCAGCACGAGGCCGACGAGCCCGGGGTGCGACGGCACGCCGTCGACGAGGCGGGCGGTCAGTCCGGCGAAGCCTCTCGGATCGCGTATCCCGTCATGGTCGGCGCGCCCGCGGAGGCATCGCAATGGCGGCATCATGGAGCCATGAGCTACGAGATCCCCGCGCCCATGCTCGCCAAGGCGGTCACCGCCGTGCCGCCGGGCCCGGGCTACGGCTACGAGCCGAAGTGGGACGGCTTCCGCGGACTCGTCGCGTGGGACGGCGCGTCCGTCGAGATCGGCAGCCGGGGCGCGAAGCCCCTCACGCGGTACTTCCCCGAGCTCGTCGAGGCGTTCCGTCGGCTGCTGCCCGGGCCCTGCCTGCTCGACGGCGAGATCGTGGTGCCCACGGGCGACCCGCGGCGGCTGGACTGGGAGGCGCTCACCCAGCGCATCCACCCGGCGGCATCCCGCGTGAACCGTCTCGCCGCCGAGACCCCGGCGATGTTCATCGCGTTCGACCTGCTCGCCGCCGGCGACGACGACCTGCAGCCGCTGCCCTTCGCCGAGCGCCGCGCCCGGCTCATCGGGCTGCTGGCGGACGTGCCGCATCCCATCCACGTGACCCGCACCACGCAGGATCCGGATGCCGCCGTCCGGTGGTTCGAGCAGTTCGAGGGCGCCGGGCTCGACGGCGTGGTCGCGAAGCCCCTCGACCAGCCCTATTCCCCCGGCAAGCGCACCATGCTGAAGGTGAAGCACTCGCGCACGGCCGACGTCGTCGCGCTCGGATACCGCGTGCACAAGTCGGGCAACGGCGTCGGCTCCCTGCTCGTCGGCCTGTACACCGACGACGGCGATCTGGTGCCGGTCGGCGCGGTGTCGGCGTTCACCGACAAGCGCCGCCTCGAACTCATCGACGAGCTCGCGCCGCTCGTGGAACGCGACGCGGACGGAGGGATCGTGACCGCGATGGGCGAGGCATCCCGCTTCCAGGCCGGGCGCGACTCGACGTTCGTGCCGCTGCGGCCGGAGCGCGTGCTCGAGGTGAAGTTCGACCAGATGGAGGGGTGGCGGTTCCGGCACACCGTGCAGCTGCTGCGGTGGCGCCCCGACCGCGACCCGCGCTCGTGCACCTACGCGCAGCTCGAGGTGGTCAGCGCCTACGACCTGGCGGACGTCCTGGTGTAGCCGCAGGGCATGCCGCGTCGGGCATCCCGCGCCGCACCGATCACGCGACCGTCGGCGGCCCGAACTCGACGATCGGCGGGACGGCGTCGTCGGACAGGCCGCCGAGCACGGGCCCGAGAGCCTTCCACGCGAGCGGATGCCGCCGGGCATACGTGCGCAGGACCGCCGCCGACTCGTCGGGGTCGAGCATGCGCACGCTCGCCGGCACGCGACGGGCACGTCCGATGCTCAGGTAAGCCACTCCGTTCGCCTGCAGGTTGCGGTACCACTGGGCGGTGCGCCCGAATCCGGATGCCACCCGGATCCTGTCACGGTCGCGATCGACCACCTCGACCACGACGAACCGCGGCTCGCCGGAGGTGCGGCCGAGATGCTCGATCATCACCAGCCGGTGCCCGAGCAGCCAGCCGAATCCGGCCCGATAGAGACCGATCGGGGCGCGCATCAGCCAGCGCACGCGCAGCAGCCGGGCGGCGAGTGCGGACATCCGCCTGCGGTCAGCCATCGGCTTGCGGCCAGTTCTCCGGGTTGATGCGGCTCGGCTGCACGCGCGGCGGCTCCCCCGGCATCTTGGGGAACTCGGGCGGGAAGGGCAGCTCGCCGAGCCCGGCGTCGAGGTCGCGCTGCCACCACTCCAGCAGCGTGTCGATGCGGCCGGGCTTCGCGCCGAACTCCGCCCACGGGTCGCCGACGTCCGCGAGTCGCTGCGGCACCGAACGGACCGTGAAGGATGCCGGATCCACGCCCGCCGCCAGCTCCTCCCACGTGATCGGCGTCGACACGGTCGCGGTGGGCAGCGCCCGTGTGCTGTAGGCGCCCGCCATGGTGCGGTCGCGGTTCGCCTGGTTGAAGTCTACGAAGATGCGCTCGCCGCGCTCCTCCTTCCACCAGCTGGTCGTGACCCGGTCCGGCATCCGCCGCTCGAGTTCCCGTCCGGCGGCGATCACCGCGTGCCGCACGTCGAGGAACTCGTGCGTCGGCTCGATCGGGCAGAACACATGGATGCCGCGGTTGCCGCTGGTCTTCAGCCAGGCATCCAGCCCCACCTCCGCGAGCACCTCGCGCAGCGCCGGGGCCACCGCTGCGGCCTCCGCGAAGGCGGTGCCCGGCTGCGGGTCGAGGTCGATGCGCAACTCGACCGGGTCGTCGGTGTCCGCGGTGAGCGAGGCCCAGGGGTGGAACACGATGGTGTTCATCTGAGCGGCCCAGGCGACGGCCGCCGGCTCGGTGAGCACGAGCTGCGGATGCCGGCGTCCGCTGTTGTACCGGACGGTGACCGCCTCGACGTAGTCGGGGGCGCCCTTGGGAGGGTTCTTCGAGAAGAAGCTGTCGCCCCCGATGCCGTCGCCGAAGCGCTCCAGCGACACCGGGCGGTCGCCGTTGGCCGCGAGGAACGGTCCGGAGACGGCGAGCAGGTACTCGACGAACTCGTGCTTGGTGATGCCGAGGTCCGGCCAGATGACCCGGTTGGGGTTCGACAGCCCCAGCTCGCGGTCCCCGTGCGGGCCGGGGATGGTCAGAGTGATCCGCTCAGACGCCATGCCCGCCACGCTACCGGCCGCACAAGGGCCTCGCCATGGTCGGCGCCGGTCGCTACCGTCGAGGCATGACCACCATCACGCCGTACCTCACCGTGTCCGACGGCCAGGCGGCCCTCGACTTCTACCGGCGGGCGTTCGGTGCCGAGATCGTCGAGCGGTACGACGACGACGGCAGGCTCGGCCACGCCACGCTGACGGTCGCCGGGGCGGTCCTCTTCCTCTCCGACGAGTTCCCGAGCCTCGGCGCGGTTTCGCCGACGACCGTCGGGGGCAGCACCGCGGCCGTGGTGCTCGGCGTCGCGGACCCGGACGCCACCTACGCCGCCGCCGTCGCGGCCGGGGCGACAGCGGATCGCGCGGTCGAGCTGGACGGGTCAGGCCATCGATCGGGCTGGGTGGTCGACCCGTTCGGCCACCGCTGGAACATCCGCACCGAGTGACGCCCGGCTACGCCGCGGCGCGAGGCAGCAGCGCGATGAGCTCGTCGACGGTGCCGGTCTCGCCGATCGCGGGGAAGATGCGCTCGATCGCGTTCGCGTGGGCGGCCGGATCCATGTCGCCGACGGCGTCGGTCGCGATCGTGACGTTGTAGCCGTGCTCGTGCGCGGCGCGCGCGGTCGACTCGACGCCCTTCGCGGTGGCGATGCCGGTGATCACCACCTGGGTGACGCCCACGGCTTGCAGCTGTTCGTGCAGATCGGTGCCGTGGAACGCGCCCCACGTCTTCTTGGTGACGAACAGGGTGCCGTCGGCGTCCGGATGCAGCTCGGGCACCAGGTCCGCCCAGTCCGCCGGGCGCTCGACCTGCGGGCGCACGGCCTCGACCCGGCCGGGCGCCCCGCCGGTGACGTTGACGAGCACCACCGGCAAGCCGGCATCCCGGAACGCATCGGCGAGGCGTGCGGCGGCCGCGACGATCGGAGGCGCGAACGGGTAGCCCGTGATGCCCTTCTGCAGGTCGACCACGATGAGCGCGGTGCGCGGGTCGAGCACGGTGGCCGTCACGGCGCTTGTTCGTCGTTCGACGCGCCGGCGAGGGCGAGCAGCGGGCCGATCTCGGCGCGGCTGAGCAGCATCCACGGACCGGCAGGATCGATCACGACGCCGGCGAGCTCGGCGTCGCTGGCGAGGATGTCGGCGAGCTGTGCCCCGCCGATCTGCGCGGGCTGGTCGCCTCGGCCGACCGCGACGACCTCGAGCGGATGCGTGAACAGCTCCAGGATGCGCTCGCCCGACGGGCTGTGCGACTGCGCGATGCCCCACTCGGCATCCTCCGACTCGCGGTTCGCCGCCACCCACACCGGCGCGGTCGCGAGCGCCTGCGCGACCTGCGCACGCACCTCGGGCGTGCGCGGAGCGCTCAGCAGCGTCTTGAGGGTGCCGTTCGGGTCGCGTTCGGTGAACGCCTGCTCGAGCAGGGCACGCGGCAGCACGACGGAGGCGGGAGCGGAGCCGTGGTCGAGGATGATGCCGGCGAACGTGCCGGACAGCACGTACTCGAGCACCGCAGGCCCGGTCTGCCCCATGGCGGACGACTCGTGCTCGCCGTCTTGCTGCACGGCCGTCGCGATTCCCTTGCCGCCGGAGAAGACGAGCAGGAACTCGCCGTCGTCTCGGTTGGCGATCGCGAGCGGGAGGTTGTCGCCGCGGGCCATGACCTCTTCGGCGTTGCCCTGCACGCGCAGGTACACGAGACCCTGGAACAGCTGGCGCGCGACACCGATGAGCTCGTGCGCCTGCGGGTCATCGCCGAGTGCGGCGAGGGCGTCCTCGAGGAGCACGTTGTCCTGCAGCCCCGGAATCGTCTCGCGCGGCGCCGGCGGGGAGCCGTCGGGCACGGCGTCGCCGGGCACGGCACCGGCGAGGGAGGGTTCGGATCCGTCGTCTCCGTGGGGGTCTCCGGCGGACGGCGTCGGGGCGGCGGCTCCGAACCCGTCGAAGGACGAGACCGAGATGCCGACCTGCGGCGCGGATTCGGATGCCTCGGGCTCGGCCGCTGCGGACTCGGCGGCCGGGGCATCCACCTGCGGTTCGACCTCGTCGGCCTTCGCATCACGGGGGTCTTCGGGCGCGGACGATCGCTTCGAGAAGAGAGCCATGCTTCGAGCCTACGTTGCCCGGACCCGGGCGCCGCCTGAGAGCCGGAAGCCCGGGCAGGCGCATGCCGATGAGTCAGTGCGTCATCGGATCACCGGATCTGGCCCGTCGCCTTGCTCGCCCTGGTGACCGTCGTGTAGCCCGTCTTGGTGCCGGTGACCTTGACCGTGATGTACTTCCAGCGCTGCGCGGACGTCAGCGTGAACGTCGAGCTCCGCGACGTCGAACCGCTGATGTATGACCCGTTCGCATACCACCTGTAGGTCAGCGTCGTTCCCGACGTCCAGGTGCCCGGGTGCGCCGTCAGCTTGTAGCCGACGTAGTGGGTCCCGGTGATCGTCGGTGTCGGCGAGGTGAGCTTGCGGTACATCTTCATCGTGGGCATCGACTTGTGCTGGCCCGACGTGAGCGTGAACGTAGTCCCGCTCGGATAGACGATGCTGGTGTACCCCGATTTCCCGAACGTCGAGATCCAGGCGCCGGCGATCATCGCCGTCTCGCGGTAGACGCCCGACGAATTGGTTTTGACCGACGACACATCCCACTCCGCGACGCCGTTGACCGTCACCCGACGACCGAGGTTGACGGTGACGCTGGAGAGCGGATTCCCCCAATAGTCCGTCACCTTGCCGGTGACGGTCGCGCCGTGCACGAAAGTCGCATCGATACCGGTGACCGCCTCCCCGGCGTCGACAGCAAGGGGGCTCGCATCCCACTCGTTCGGCGTGCCCGTCGTTCCCTGCTGGTAGTAGAGGGGCTGGATGTCGGACTGCGAGGCGTCGTCCCCGTAGTAGACGGTGTAGTCGCCGGCGGGCACGCCGACGATGCTGAAGCGGCCGCTGCCGTCCTGAGCGGGATAAGCCCAGAGCCCGGCATCCAGCCACCCGCCCTTGCCATCGGACTTGAGCAGCTCCATGTCCGGCACGAGCGTGAAGGTGCTCGTCGCGGGCGAGGTGATCGTGCCCGAGATCGTCGCCCCGGTCGCGAGTGCGGCATCGGCGGTGACGGTCGTCGTGGCGGTGGTGACGGCGATGGGGTTCGCCGCCGTGTCGGTCGGCTCGTCGTTCCACCACTCGGTGACGAAATCGTCGCCGTGCTCCGGCGAGAACTCGAGCGTGTACGTGCCGACGGGCACGTTCTGGAACTGGTAGGTCCCATCCCTCCCGCCGGACGTGTAGTCGTAGAACTTCCAGGTCGTTCCGGACTGCACGTACAGCGTGATCAGCGGGAAGGTGAGCGGAGCACCGCCTGTCTCCGCCGTCACCGTCCCGGTGATGGTTGCGATGGCCGGGCTG
>DATMTQ010000301.1:0-9893 GCA_035564095.1 Microbacterium sp.
CAGGTCACGCGGAGGCGAACGCCACGACGGCGTTGTGCCCGCCGAACCCGAAGGAGTTGCTGATCGCGAGCTGGTCGCCGGAGCCGAGCTCGAGGGACGTGCCGGAGATCGCGAACGGCACTTCCGGGTCCTGCTCGGTGAGGTTGATGGTCGGCGGGGCCACGCGGTCGCGCAGCGCGAGGATCGTGAACACCGCCTCCAATGCGCCGGTGCCGCCCAGGAGGTGACCCGTGGACGCCTTCGTCGCCGAGACGGGGATCTCGTCGACGCGCGATCCGAACACCGTCCGCAGCGCCTGGTACTCGTTCGGGTCGCCGACCGGGGTGGAGGTGGCGTGCGCGTTGATGTGGGTGACGTCGTCGGGCGAGGCATCCGCCATCGCGAGCGCCTGCTCGACGGCGCGCGAGGCGCCCTTGCCCTCGGGGTCGTTCGCGGTGATGTGGTACGAGTCGGCCGTGACGCCGCCGCCCACGACGTACGCGTAGATCTTCGCGCCGCGCGCCTTCGCGTGCTCCTCGGTCTCGAGGATGAGCGCCGCGGCGCCCTCGCCCATGACGAAGCCGTCGCGGTCGATGCTCGTCGGACGCGAGGCGTGCGCAGGGTCGTCGTTGCGCCTGGACAGGGCCTGCATCGACGAGAAGGACGCGATCGTGATGGGGTGGATCGCGGACTCCGTGCCGCCGGCTATGACGACGTCGGCCAGGCCGTCCTGCAGGTGCTCCATCGCGTTGACGATCGACTCCGTGCTGGAGGCGCAGGCGCTCGCCACGGTGCGGGCGAACGCACGGGCGCCGAAGTGCAGCGACAGGTTGCCGGCGGCCGCATTCGGCATGAGCATGGGGACCGTCATCGGCATGACGCGGCGCGGGCCCTTCTCCCTGAGCGTGTCCCACGCGTCGAGCAGTGTCCACACGCCGCCGATACCGGTGGCGAAGTCGACGCCGAGACGGTCGGGATCGACCTCGGGGGCGCCGGCATCCTCCCAGGCCTCCATCGCCGCGACCAGCGCGAACTGGGACGAGGGGTCGAGCCGCTTGGCCATCGGGCGCGCAAGGACGGTCTCGGGCCGCACGAGGGCCTCGGCGGCGAAGGTGACGGGAAGCTGCAGCTCCTCGACCCACTCGTGCTCGAGGGTGCGGGTTCCGGAAGCTCCGCCCAGCAGGGCTGCCCAGCTCTCCGGCGCGGTGCCCCCGATGGGGCTGGACGCGCCGATTCCGGTGACGACGATGCGGGATGCGCTCATTGAAGATCCTTGGTGAGGTTTGCCGGTGGGGGCTCCCGCCCCCACCGGAGGGGTCACGCCTGGTTCGACGTGATGAAGGTGACGGCGTCGCCGACCGACTTCAGGTTCTTGACCTCGTCGTCGGGGATGGTGACGCCGAACTTCTCCTCGGCGTTGACGACGATCGTCATCATCGAGATCGAGTCGATGTCGAGGTCGTCGGTGAACGACTTCTCCATCGCGACCTCGTCGGCCGAGATGCCGGTCTCGTCGGTGATCAGCTCGGCCAGGCCTGCGAGGACCTCGTCGTTGGTCAGTGCCATGTCTGCTCCTTGTGTGGAATGTGCGGTTCTTCGGCACCGTCGGCGCGAGGCCGGCGGCACCCGATTCAGTCTAGAGTTGCGGTTCCCGCGCTCACGGAAGCACGACCACCTGCGCGCCGAAGACCAGGCCGGCGCCGAATCCGATCTGCAGGGCGAGGCCTCCCGACAGCTCCGGGTGCTCCTGCAGCAGGCGGTGTGCGGCGAGCGGGATCGAGGCGGCGGACGTGTTGCCGGTCGTCTCGATGTCGCGGGCGATCGCGACGGTGTCCGGCAGTTTCAGCTGCTTGGCGAACTCGTCGATGATGCGCATGTTGGCCTGGTGCGGGATGAACGCGGCCAGATCGGAGGGCTGGATGCCGGCGGCCTCGAGGGCCTGCCGGGCGACCTTCGCCATCTCCCAGACCGCCCAGCGGAACACGGCAGGCCCCTCCTGGCGCAGCGTCGGCCACGGCGCCTTGCCGTCGCGGAAGTCGACGAGGGTCTCGTTCATGCCCACGACGTCGGCCTTGGAGCCGTCCGAGCCCCAGATCGTCGGGGCGATGCCGGGGGTGTCGCTCGGGCCGATGACCGCGGCGCCCGCCCCGTCGCCGAGGAGGAACGAGATGCTGCGGTCGGTCGGGTCGACGATGTCGCTGAGCTTCTCCGCGCCCACGACGACGGCGTAGTGCGCAGCACCGCCGCGGATGAGGGCGTCGGCCTGGGCGACCGCGTAGGCGAAACCCGCGCATGCGGCGTTCACGTCGTACGCGGCGGCCGGGTTCGCGCCGATCCGGTCGGCGACGATCGCCGACACCGACGGGGTCTGCTTCGGGTTGCTGATCGTCGCGACGATCACGGCGTCGATCTGCTTCGGATCGACGCCCGAGCGCTCCACGGCCTCGAACGCCGCGGCCGAGGCCAGGTCGATGGCGGTCGTGCCGGCATCCGCCCGCACGCGCGTGACGATGCCGGTGCGCTGGCGGATCCACTCGTCGCTGGAGTCGATGGGACCGACGAGGTCGTCGTTGGGCACGAAGTTCTCGCCGCGCGCGGCGCCGTAGGCGTAGATCCGCGTGTATGCGGGCCCCTGAGCCTGGTTGATCGTCGCGGTCATTCGGCGTCCCCTTCGAGCAGTGCGGCGGCGGCCGCGAGGTCATCCGGCGTCTTGACGGCCACGGCGGGCACGCCCTTGAGCGCGCGCTTGGCGAGTCCGACGAGGGTGCCGGCCGGCGAGAATTCGATGAGCCCGGTGATGCCGCGATCGGCGAACGACGCCATGCACAGGTCCCAGCGCACGGGCGACGCCACCTGCGCGACCAGGCGGTCGATCGCCGTCCGGCCGGAATCGACCACCGAGCCGTCGGAGTTGGTCCACAGCGGCAGCGCCGGGTCGCTCACCGCGACGTCGGACGCCGCGGCGCGGAGCGTCTCGACGGCGGGGGCCATGTACCGCGTGTGGAAGGCGCCGGCCACCTTGAGGGGCATGACGCGGGCGCGCTCGGGGGCGTCCGCCGCGAGTTCGGCGAGCTTGTCGAACGCACCGGCCGCGACGATCTGGCCCCCGCCGTTGTAGTTCGCGGGGGTGAGGTCGAGGTCGGCGAGGCGCTGCAGCACGGCCTCTTCGTCGCCGCCGAGCACCGCGCTCATGCCGGTCTCCTCGAGAGCCGCGGCCTCGGCCATGGCGCGGCCCCGGATGCCGACGAGTCTCATCCCGTCGGCTTCGGAGAAGACGCCCGCGGCGGCCAGGGCGGCGATCTCGCCGACGGAGTGGCCCGCGAACCCGGAGACGGGGGTCGTCGTGCGCGAGGTCAGCGCCGTGTACGACAGCAGGCTCGCCGCGACGATCAGCGGCTGAGCGACCTTGGTGTCGCGGATGCGGTCGGCGTCCCACTCGGTGCCGGCGGCGACGAGGTCCACCTCGGCGGCCTCGGAGTAAGCGGCCAGGCGCTCGCGAGCGCCGTCGAGTTCGAGCCAGGGAGCGAGGAAACCAGGGGTCTGCGAACCCTGGCCGGGAAAGACGGCGACGATCACGATGTCCATCCTGCCAGGCGGTCGGGACGAGGGTCGTGCACGACCTTCAGAAGAAATGGGGTATCCGTTGTACGAAGTCGACAATCACCGCGGGCGGCGAGCGGACGTCGGCCGTCGGCGCGCGGCGTCCGGACCGATTGCGCCGAGGATCAGCGCGGTCTGCAGGATGACGGCCTCGCGGGGGCCGGTGGCATCCCACCCGATCACCTCGGAGACTCGCTTCAGGCGATAGCGGACGGTGTTCGGATGCACGAACAGCTCGCGGGCGGTCGCCTCGAGGGAGCGGCCGTTGTCGAGATACGACCACAGCGTCATCACGAGGTCGGGGCTGTGCGCCTGGAGCGGGCTGTAGATGCGGTCGACGAGCGTCTGCTTCGCGAGCGGGTCGCCCGCCAGCGCGCGTTCGGGCAGCAGGTCGTCGGCGTCGACGGGGCGCGGCGCGTGGCGCCACGCCTTCGCCACGGCGAAGCCCGCGAGGGCCGCCCGGGCGCTGCGACTGGCGTCCACGAGCGCGGGCACGGCCGGGCCGAGGACCAGATGCCCGGTGCCGAAGCCGGGCTCGAGGCGCGCGGCGATCTCGGCGAACGGCATGTCGGACGCGTCATCGGCGGTGCCGGACGGACCGTGGGTGCGCCCGACCACCAGCACCAGCCGCGATCCCTGCACGCCGATCAGCACGTCGACGCCGAGCTTGCGGGCGGTGCGGCGCAGCTGGTCGACGTCGAGCTGGCCGGGGGTCGTGCCGACCAGCACCACGACCTCGCCGTGGCCGTGCCAGCCGAGGGCGGCGATGCGGCTCGGCAGCTCCTCGTCGGCTTCGCCGGTGAGGATCGAATCGACGACGAGGGCTTCGAGACGGGCATCCCACAGGCCTCGCGCCTCGGCCGCGCGGGCGTACACGTCGGCGGAGGCGAACGCCACCTCGCGCGAGTAGAGCAGGATCGCTTCGCGCAGGTGCTCTCCGACGCCCGCGACGCGCTCCTCGGTCACCTCCACGGTGACCCGGATCAGCTGCAGGGTCTGCTGCAGACTGACGCTGCGCAGCAGCTCTCGGGGAGCCGCCGCGAAGATGTCGGCCGCGATCCAGGGCGTGGACTCCGGGTCCTCGTACCACTGGATGAACGACGTGATGCCCGCCTGCGCGACCAGCCCCACAGCGGAGCGGCGCGCAGGCGGCATTTCGGCGTACCACGGAAGCGTGGACTCGAGTCGCTGCAGGGTGGCCGTGGCGAGATCACCCGAGATCCGCCGCAGCCAGCCGAGGGTCTCGGTCTTGTCCATCGCTTCCGTGGCGTCGCTCATCGCCGGATCAGGACTCCCCGCCGGCGTTTCCGCTGGTGCCCGCGTTCACGTTGTGCAGGTCGTACTTGCGGATGGCCTCGGCCGCCACCGAGCGGTCGACCCTGCCGTCCTCGGCCAGCGCCTGCAGCGTGCGCACGACGATCGACGGGCCGTCGATCTTGAAGAACCGGCGGGCCGCGGCGCGCGTGTCGCTGAAGCCGAAGCCGTCGGCGCCCAGCGTCGCGAACCGGTTCGGAACCCACGGGCGGATCTGGTCCTGCACGGCGTGCGAGAAGTCGCTGACCGCGACGACGGGACCCTCGGCGCCGCGCAGCTTGTCCGTGATGTACGCGGTGCGCGGCTCTTCCTCGGGGCGGAGGAAGTTGTGCTCGTCGGCGGCCAGGCCGTCGCGGCGCAGTTCGCCCCACGAGGTGACAGACCACACGTCGGCGACAACGCCCCAGTCGTCCTTCAGCAGCTTCTGCGCCTCGAGAGCCCACGGCACGCCGACGCCCGACGCGAGGATCTGGGCGCGGTTGCCGTCGCCCTCGCCGGTCGAGATGCGGTGGATGCCGCGCACGATGCCGTCGACGTCCACGCCCTCGGGCTCCGCCGGCTGCACGTACGGCTCGTTGTACACCGTGAGGTAGTACGAGACGTTCGGGTCCTCGTGCTCGCCGCCGTACATCCGCTGGATGCCCGAACGGACGATGTGCGCGATCTCGTACCCGTAAGCCGGGTCGTACGACACGATCGAGGGGTTCGTCGCCGCGATCAGCGGAGAATGGCCGTCGGCGTGCTGCAGGCCCTCACCGGTCAGCGTGGTGCGGCCGGCGGTGGCGCCGATGATGAAGCCGCGCGCCATCTGGTCGCCCGCCGCCCACATCGCGTCGCCGGTGCGCTGGAAGCCGAACATCGAGTAGAACACGTAGATCGGGATGAGCGGCTCGCCGTGCGTCGCGTACGACGTGCCGGTGGTGGTGTACGCCGCCATGGCGCCGGCCTCGTTGATGCCGACGTGGATGATCTGACCCTGCGGGCTCTCCTTGTATGCCAGCAGCAGTTCACGGTCCACGGACGTGTAGTTCTGGCCGTTCGGGTTGTAGATCTTCGCGGTCGGGAAGTATGCGTCGATGCCGAACGTGCGCGCCTCGTCGGGGATGATCGGCACGATGCGGTGCCCGAAGTCGGGCGAGCGCAGCAGGTCCTTGAGCAGGCGCACGAACGCCATGGTCGTGGCGACCTCCTGCGTGCCGGAGCCCTTCTTCGGCAGCGCGTACGCCTTGTCGTCGGGCAGCGTGAGCCCGACGTGGTGGCTGCGGCGCTCCGGAAGGAAGCCGCCGAGGGTCCGGCGGCGCTCGAGCATGTACTGGATGGCCTCGTCCTGCGGTCCCGGGTTGTAGTACGGGGGCTGGTACGGGTTCTCCTCGAGCTGGGCGTCGGAGATCGGGATGTGCATGGAGTCGCGGAAGTGCTTCAGATCGTCCAGCGTCATCTTCTTCATCTGGTGCGTGGCGTTGCGGCCGGCGAAGTGCGGGCCGAGGCCGTAGCCCTTGATGGTCTTGGCGATGATGACGGTCGGCTGGCCCTTGTGCTCCACGGCCGCCTTGAAGGCCGCGTACACCTTGCGGTAGTCGTGGCCGCCACGGCGCAGGTTCCAGATCTCGTCGTCGGTGTAGTCCTTGACGAGCTCGAGGGCGCGCGGGTCCTTGCCGAAGAAGTGCTCGCGTACGAAGGCGCCGTCCTCGGTCTTGTAGGTCTGGTAGTCGCCGTCGGGCGTCATGTTCATGACGTTGACGAGGGCGCCGGATGTGTCGCGGCGGAGGATGTCATCCCACTCGCGGCCCCAGATCACCTTGATGACGTTCCAGCCGGCACCGCGGAAGAAGCTCTCCAGCTCCTGGATGATCTTGCCGTTGCCGCGCACCGGGCCGTCGAGGCGCTGGAGGTTCGCGTTGACGATGAAGGTCAGGTTGTCCAGTCCCTCGTTCGCGGCCACCTGGAGCTGGCCGCGGCTTTCGACCTCGTCCATCTCGCCGTCGCCGAGGAATGCCCAGACGTGCGAGTCGTCGAGGTCCTTGATGCCCCGGTTGGTGAGGTACTTGTTGGTCATCGCCTGGTAGATGGCGTTGATCGGGCCGAGGCCCATCGACACCGTCGGGAACTGCCAGTAGTCCGGCATCAGGCGGGGGTGCGGGTAGGACGGGAGTGCATGCGGGGCGCGGGACTTCTCCTGGCGGAAGCCGTCCAGGTCCTCGGCGCTGAGACGACCCTCGAGGAACGAGCGGGCGTACATGCCGGGGGAGGCGTGGCCCTGGAAGAAGACCTGGTCGCCGCCGCCCGGGTGATCCAGGCCCCGGAAGAAGTGGTTGTAGCCGACCTCGTACAGCGAGGCCGACGACGCGTAGGTGGAGATGTGGCCGCCGACGCCCACACCCGGGCGCTGCGCGCGGTGCACCGTGAGTGCGGCGTTCCAGCGGATCCACGAGCGGTACTTGCGCTCGATCTCCTCGTCGCCCGGGAACTCCGGCTCGTTCTCCGGCGCGATCGTGTTGATGTAGTCCGTGGTGGGGACCATCGGCACTCCGAGCTGGAGATCCTTGGACTCCTTCAGGAGGCTGAGCATGACCTCGCGGCCACGCTGATGCCCCTTCGCCTCGACGAGCTGCTGCAGGGATTCCTGCCACTCCGCGGTTTCTTCGGGGTCGCTGTCGAGAGGTCCCTGTGAGTATGGATCCTGATCGTGAACAGTCACGGCTGACCTTTCTTCGATCTGGCAGGTCGTGCCAGAGATTCGGCTACAGATGCGCGTCCGCTTGTACAGTCGGCACAACGCACAATTGCACAGCCTAGCGAATTTGTGGACGGTCGACTATCTCGGATCTCGTAGAATTGCGGAACGGGCCTTTAGCTCAGCTGGTAGAGCACCTGGTTTACACCCAGGTTGTCGTCGGTTCGAACCCGGCAGGGCCCACGATTTGTCGAGAATCTACAGTGACGGAGTCCTCGTGAACGCGACACCGACCGACCAGCGCCGGCTGCTGGACCTCGCCGAGCTCGACACCCGCATGCGCAAGGCGGACCATGCCCGCAAGAACCCCGCGCAGGCCTCCCGCGTGCAGGAGCTGCTGGGTCGCCGGCAGGAGCTCAGTCGTGAGCTCGGCGCACGCCAGGGCATCCGCGACGACCTGCGACGGGAGCTGTCGCGCATCGAGGCCGACGTCTCCGTCGTCGACGCCCGGAGAGTCCGCGACGAGGGACGCCTGCAGACCGTCACGAACCCCAAGGACGCCCAGGGGCTGGAGAGCGAGCTGGTCGCGCTGGCCCGCCGCAAGAGCGACCTCGAGGACGCCGAACTGGAGATCATGGAGCGGCTCGAGCAGGCGGAGGCCTCCGTCGCCGAGCAGGAGCGGGTCATCGCCGAGGTGAACGCGGAGGGCGCCGCGCTCTCGGCCGCCGGCAAGACCGCCGTCGCCGAGGCCACCGCGGTGTACGAGGCCGCCGAGCGTGACCGCTCGGCTCTGGCCGCATCCGTCCCGGCGGACCTCGTCGCCCTCTACGACCGCCTCGCACAGCGCAGCGCCGGAGCCGCGCTGCTGCGGCGCCAGACCTGCGAGGGATGCCGGATGGTGCTCTCCGGCACCGATCTGCATGCGATCGGCGGAGCGGCCGGCGACGCCGTCGTCACCTGCCCCGAATGCGGCTGCATCCTCGTGCGCACGGAGGAATCCGGCCTGTGAGCCGCGCGCCGCGCCCCGCATGAGCGATCCGCCGGGCATCGCCTGGTTCGTCGTCGGGGACGACGCCGCGGCTGTCGTGGTCGTGGCGTGCGATGCGGAGGGGCGTGAACTGTCCCGTGAGCGCGTCGACGTGGCGGGGTGGCCGGATGCCGTCCGCCGCCGAGCCGCCGACGAGACCGCCTCCGCTCGGTGGGTGTGGAGCGACACGCCCCGCTGGGACGACCCGCTGGCGGCCGCCGGGGTGCGCGTCGCCCGCTGCCACGACCTGCGGCTGTGCCACGCGATCCTGCGCGACACCGAACTGATCCCGGAGGCGCCGGCGCTGCGCGCGCACACCGAGTGGGATGCGGCGGCGCCGGTCGATCCGTCCGTCGCGCAGGCCCTGTTCGACTGGGACGACGGCGCCGTCCTCCGCGGTGTGCCGCACGGGATCGACGACGCGCTCGCCGAGTTCGCCCGCCAGCGTGCCGCGATCGCGTCCGCGTCGGATGCCGGACGGCTGCGTCTGCTGTGCGCCGCCGAGTCGGCCGGCGCCCTCATCGCCGTTGAGCTGCGCGCCGCCGGGCTGCCGTGGGACGTCGATGCGCACGAGCGACTGCTCGTCGAGACGCTCGGCTCGCGTCCTCTGGCCGGTGGACGGCCGGCGCGCCTGGCATCCCTCGCCGAGGACATCCGCTCGGCCCTCGGGGACCCCAAGGCGAACCCGGACTCGCCGCCGCAGCTGCTGCGGTCGCTGCACCGGGTGGGACTCGCCGTGGAGTCCACGAGCCGGTGGGAGCTGCGCGAGGTGGAGCATCCGGTCATCGCCCCGCTGCTGGAGTACAAGAAGCTCGCCCGCCTGTTCTCTGCCAACGGATGGGCGTGGCTCGGCGAGTGGGTGCACGACCGGCGATTCCGCCCGGTCTACGTACCCGCCGGCGTCGTCACCGGCCGCTGGGCGTCATCCGGGGGAGGCGCCCTGCAGATCCCCCGGATGCTGCGGCGCGCCGTCCGCGCCGACCCCGGCTGGCTGCTCGTCACGGCCGACGTCGCCCAGCTGGAACCGCGCGTGCTCGCCGCGATGGCGGGCGACCTGCAGCTGGCGGATGCGGCGCGCGGTGGCGACCTGTATCAGGGAATCGTCGACGCCGGCGCCGTCGGCTCCCGCGCCGAGGCCAAGGTCGCCCTCCTCGGCGCGATGTACGGCGCGACGACGGGCGACAGCGGGCGACTGCTGCCCGGGCTCCGCCGCGCCTATCCGCGGGCGATGGGGCTCGTGGACGAAGCGGCGCGCACGGGTGAGCGAGGCGGCGTCGTGCACACGTGGCTCGGCCGCAC
>DATMTQ010000302.1:0-4984 GCA_035564095.1 Microbacterium sp.
CAGCTTCGTCACAACGGATAGGTGTTCAGACAGGCCACGCTGGAAAGCATCGCCAATGCGGTTCTCACTGAGTCCGTATGCACGCGCCGTGTCCACGTGGGAGATGCCGGCGCGGGAGGCAGCGACCAGAATCTCGCGTGCTGCGCCGGACGAGGGAAGGCCGTGGCCGTTCGCGGCTCCGTACCGCATCCCGAGCTGGGCGGTGCCCAGGATGAGCCGGCTCTGTGCCTTGCCAGATGGTCGCGCGACGCGGGAGAGCGGCTCCAAACCATGCCCCTGCTGGGCGGCCAGCAGATTCGCGAGATCCTGCCAGGGCACACGAACGGGATCCTTCACCGACCGGAAGAGATCGGCGACGCGCACGTAGTCGTCGAAGGTGTCGATGGTGCACCGCAGGCCTTGCCAGCTTGGTGGAGACGCGTCGATGAGAAGGCGAGTGTCGCCGCGATTCGCCCGGATCCACGGAGTCACATGCTCGCGGTCGAAAGGGGCTGTTGCGATGGCATCAGCGAGGCGGAGATCGCGAACGAGAAACGCCTCGCCGGCGACACCATATGGGAGACCGCTCTCCAGGTCACCTCCTGCCCTGACATAAGGCTTGGCTGCGCTTACGGCGTCTGCGAGCAGTTGCGCGAAGGAGCCGTCGGGAATCACATTGTCGGCGGTCAACCGGACGACAACGTCAGAGGGGCCGAGGTCTTGTGTGGCCTGGGCGAACCTTGCCAGTGGATCTTCGAGTGATCCACGCACGCTCGCGATGCCAGCGCGGGATGCCGCCTCGGCCACGAGGTCATCCTCGGCGTGATCGCTGGTCGCCACAACGACGTCGAGACCGGTTCGAGCCGCGCGCAGCGCCGCCAGCACGACCGCGGGCATCCCGGCGACCGTCAGCATCGCCTTGGCCGGCAGTCTCGCGGAGCTGAGACGTGACTGAAGGACGACGCGCACGGTCATGTTTAGCCCAGCGCCTCGACGAGGGTCTCGACGACGTCATCCACCTGCGCGTCGGTGAGGTCGGGGAAGATTGGCAGCGACAGCTCCTCCGCGTAGAACGCCTCGGCGTTCGGGCACATGCCGCGCCGGTAGCCGGCATCCGCATAGACCGGGTGCCAGTAGACGGGCATGTAGTTGACCTGCACGCCGATGCCGCTCGCACGCATCTTCTCGAACACTTCGCGGCGGCGCCCGTCGAGGATCCGCACCGGATACAGGTGCCAGGTCGGGTCGACGTCGGGGCGCTGGGCCGGGATGCGCACACCGTCCACCTCCTGCAGGGCCTCGTTGTAGCGCCGGGTGATGTCGGCGCGACGGCGCTTGAAAGCGTCGAGCCGGCGCAGCTGGGCGAGCCCGAGAGCTGAGGCGATGTCGGTGAGGCGGTAGTTCACGCCGAACTCGTGCACCTCCTGGTGCCACGGGCCCTCGCTCGTGATGCGGAAGCGCTCCGGGTCGCGGACGAGGCCGATGAAGTGGAACTCGTGGGCGCGCTGCGCGATCGCGGCATCCTTCGCGACGACCGCGCCGCCCTCGCCGGTCGTGAGGTTCTTCGTGGGGAAGAACGAGAACGTCGTGAGGTCGGCCAGGTCACCGACCGGGCGGCCCTTGTAGGTGCTCCCGATGGAGTGCGCGGCATCGTCGAGCGTCAGCGCACCGACTCGATCGGCCGCCCGCCTCAGCGCGTCGTAGTCAGCGGGATGCCCCGCATAGTCGACCGCCGCGATCACTCTCGTACGGTCGGTGACGAGCGCATCGACGGCCTGCGGGTCGAGCAGGGCGGTGTCCTCTTCGACGTCGGCGAACACGATCTTCGCGCCGAGGATGGATGCCATCGCCGTGGTGGCGACGAACGTCATCGGGGTGGAGACGACCTCGTCACCCGCACCCACGCCCGCGGCCGCGTACGCCATGTGCAGCGCCGCCGTGCCCGACGTCGCCGAGACGGCACGATGACCGCCGGCGAGACGGCCGATCTCGGTCTCGAACGCCGCCACCGTCGGGCCGGTGGTCAGCCAGTCGCCCTGCAGGATCGCGGCGACGGCGGCGATGTCCTCGTCTGAGATGGACTGGCGCCCGTACGGCAGCACGCTCAGATGCCCGCTTCGATGATCGCGGCGATCGCCTCGCGGGTGTACCACTGGTCATTGCCGTCCGAGCGATACGCGAAACCGGCGGGCACAGGCACGGCGCCGTCCGGGGTCTGATATCCCCACGACGCGAGATCCGGCTGGATGATGTAGTACTTGCCGTCCTGGATCGTCACCGCGCGACGACCCTCCTCGGGGCTGATCATCTCTTCATGCAGCTTCTCGCCGGGGCGCAGCCCCACGTCGACGAGGTCGGCATCCGGAACGACGGCGTGGGCGAGGTCGGTCACCTTCATCGACGGGATGCGCGGCACGAGAAGCTCGCCGCCCTGCATGAACTCGAACGTGTCGACCACCATCTGCACCGCCTGCGGCAGCGTGATGAAGAAGCGGGTGCACCGCAGATCGGTGATCGGCAGCGGCTTGCCCTCGTCGCCGAGCTTGCGGAAGAACGGGATGACCGAGCCGCGGGAGCCCATCACGTTGCCGTACCGCACCACGGCGAACCGGGTCGGGTAGGCGGCGGCGTAGTGGTTGCCGGTGATGAACAGCTTGTCGGCGGTGAGCTTGGTGGCGCCGTACAGGTTGATGGGGCTGGACGCCTTGTCGGTCGACAGTGCGACGACCTTCTTCACACCCGCGTCGATCGACGCCTCGATGACGTTCTGACTGCCGAGCACGTTCGTCTTGACGAACTCGAACGGGTTGTACTCGGCGGTGTCGACCTGCTTGAGGGCAGCCGCGTGCACGACGTAGTCGACGCCGTGCAGGGCGCGGGCGAGACGACGTTCGTCGCGGATGTCGCCGATGAACCAGCGCAGGCGCGGGTCGTTCCCGAAGAGGTTGCGCACCTCGTACTGCTTGAGTTCGTCGCGCGAGAAGATCACGAGCCGTCGCGGATTGAGGTTCTTCAGGGCGTAGCTGATGAACGCCTTGCCGAAAGAACCAGTGCCGCCGGTGATGAGGATGCTGGAGCCCTCAAGGATGGACACGCGTCATCTCCCCCTGGATCGTCGTGTGCGCACAGCGGGAGGAAGCCCTCCCGGCCCGCCTATCCTATCGGGTGGGATACCGACGACCCCGCGGGTCACGAGGGACGGAAGCCGCACGAATGACGACGAGACGCGTTCTCCTGCACTGCAATGCGGGCGGCGGATACGGCATGGGCCATCTGATGCGCTCGATCGCGCTCGCTGACGAGGCGGTGTCCCGAGGGTGGCAGGCGACGCTCGTTGGCGACGTGTCGGATGCCGCCGAAACCCGTGCCGCGCGGCTCGTTCCCGGCCTCGAGATCGATCCCGTCGCACCTCGTGGGCTCGAGGCGTCCCTGCGGGCGCACGCAGCCGCAGCCGACCTCGTGCACCTCGACTCGTACTGGGATGTGCCGGACCTCACCGGCGGCGCAGCCGTGGTGAGCAACATGCAAGACGGCCCGTACGGCGTGCGTCCGGCCGATCTCGCGATCGACGCGAACCTCGGCGCCGAGACCTGGTTCGAGCGGCCGGACGTCAGCAGCTTCCACCTCGCCGGAGTGGATGCCGCCGTCATCCGCCGCCAAATGCTGCAGCAGCGCGACGCGACGAGCGAGACGCACGAGCGCTTCCGCGTCCTGGTCGTCATGGGCGGGGCCGACCCGGGCGGCCTCACCACGCGCGTCGCGGAGGCGCTCGCCGTTCTTCCGGCGTCCTTCGACGTCACGGTCATCGCGGCAGAGACCGCGCACGACGCGATCGCGACCGCTTTCCGCGGCACCGCACACGGTCTCACGCAGCTGGCCTTCGCGGAGGACCTGCCCGCCCTGGCCCGGGCGCACGACCTCGTGATCAGCGCTGCAGGCACCTCCGTCTGGGACTTCGCGAGTATGGGCGTGCCCATGGCACTGATCTGCGCGGTCGACAACCAGCGCCGCGGATACCGCGCCGCCGTCGACGCGGGCCTCGCGATTCCGCTCGGGGAGCCGCCGCATGCAGACCTCTCCGAACGGATGTCGGCGCTGTCCGCGGTGGCGCACGACCCGACGTGGGCGGCCGCACAGGGTGACCACCTGCGCCGCACAGTGGACGGACGAGGCGCGTGGCGCATCGTGTCGGCCTGGGAGCAGCTCCTCGAGCGGCCCGCGGATCGCTTCGGCGATTCGGGCGAGCTGGCGGCGCGGCCTGCCGTCGCGGGCGACGCGCAGACCCTGTTCGACTGGCGCAACGACGAGACGACCCGACTCAATTCGCGGTCGCAGGAACCGCTGTCGTGGGACGGTCACGTGGGATGGCTCGAGCGGTGTCTGGCCGACCCGCAGCGCATCCTGCTGATGGTCGGCGACTCGGCGGGCGACGTCGCGACGGTGCGGTGGGACCGGCGTGCCGAGTTCGACTGGGAGGTGTCGATCACCGTGGCGCCGCAGCATCGGGGCCGGCGCCTGGGGCGTGCCGTGCTCGCGGCGGGGGAGCGGGCGCTCGACGTGCCCGGCCCGGTGCGGATGCTCGCAGGCATCCATCGCGACAACGCGGCCTCTCGGCGCCTGTTCCGTGCCGCCGGCTACCTGCCGCACCAGCCGGCGGACGCCGACGGCTTCGAGATGCTCGCGAAGTGGCGGCTGCCGGTCAGATGACGTCCCACGTGAGCGGTGTGCCGCGCCGCACATCCTGGGTGAACACGCGCCCGGCGATGCGGTCGAACTCCACGGCGGCGAGGCCTCCCGCCGGACGGATGCTGCGCACGTTCTGGGCGGTCACCGGCTCGCCGCGACGGACGTCCGCCACGACGTAGAGCGAACGGCGCAGGGCGAGCACCGCCTTCTCCTGCTCGGTCGGGCCGAACGACACGCCGCTCTGCACGGCCACCCGGGCTTGCTCCGCCGAGGTGACCAGCGCCGCGAACTCCGCCGGTGTCAATGAGAAGTCCGCATC
>DATMTQ010000303.1:0-18711 GCA_035564095.1 Microbacterium sp.
CGCGCGTCCCAACCCGCCCCCGCCTCTCGCCGAGCCCACCGGTTCGGTCCCGATCCCATCGACCAGGACGCGCGCTAGCCCATGGGGTCGGTGCCGTTCGGGAACAGCGGCGGAAGTCGGGATCGTCGCCGAGGGACGCGATCAACTCGTCGTGCTCGATGACGACAGACGCCGGGATCTACAGCCGCCACGGCGCGAGCAGATGCTCGAAAAGCGCCGACTGACGTGCCGGGGATGCCACCGGCGAGCCCTGCACCTCGCGCAGCTGCAGCACCTCGAACACCGAGAGCAGCGCGTCGGTGAGCTCCGCGACGGGGGTGTCCGGGGTCAGGATGCCGTCCTCGACGGCCTCGGTCAGATGCCGGCACACCTGGCGACCCCAGTCCTGCTCGACCGAGCGGGTGTAGGCGCGGAACTCCTCGTGCGCGGGCAGCAGCCCCCAGAAGCTGACCACCACGACCGATTCCTGCCGGGTCGCCTCGTCGTGCGGGATGATCTCGTCGGTCATGGCGGTGAGGGCCTCGAGTCCGCGCTTGCCTGCGGTCGCGGCGGCGATGCGGATGCCGGTCTGCTCGTAGACCCGCTCGAAGGCCGCGCGCACGACCTCGTCGACGCCCGCGAACGCATGCCACAGGGCCCCCGCCGCGATGCCCGCCTCGACGGCGAGCGCGCGGCTGGTCGCGGCCGCGACCCCGGCCCGCGACACGATCCGCAAGTACGCGTCCACGATCTGCGCACGGCGCGCGTCGGGATCGATCCGCTTGGGCATGGTCCGATTCTGGCATCCGGCCTGACGCATCCGGCCGGCGACCCACTCCCCCCGCCGACCCGCGAACCCGCACCGGAATACGCGAACCCGCATCCGATTACGTCCTTTTCGCACGTTTCGTTGCGGGCTCGCGTAGTTCGGTAAGGGTTCGCGAGTGCGTCGGAGCTCTGGACAGCAACCTGCCGTCGCGCTATTCTTGAGCAATCGCTCAACGACCCGAGCTCGAGGAGACCGCGATGACGCACGACCACACCGCGCCCGGCCACACCGCGCACCAGCACGCCGAGCACCGCCACGGCACCGCGACCGCCACCGCACCCGACACCTCGGCGCCGCACCCGCTCGACCCGCTGACCGGTCCCGAGATCGAGGCCGCGCGCGCGGTCCTCGTGGCATCCGGGCACGTCACCGACACGACGCGCGTGCCGATGCTGCTGCCCGACGAGCCCACCAAGGAGGAACTCGCCGCCTGGACCCCGGGTGCGCCGATCGACCGCCGCGTCGAGGCGACCCTCATGGACGTCGAGACCAACCGGATCACCGAGGTCGTGGTCTCCATCACGAACGAGACGGTCGTCTCCGAGCGCGTGCACAAGGCCGGCGAGGCGCCGTACGGCCAGCCGCAGTACCTGTTCGAGGAGTACGAGCGGGCCGAGGGCATCGTCAAGGCCTCCCCGGAATGGCGCGCCGCGATGAAGCGCCGCGGCCTCGAAGACCGCTGCGAGCTGGCCTTCTGCTCCCCCCTCGCCCCCGGATTCGTCGGCCGCGAGAACGAGGTCGGACGCCGCATCATCCGGTCGCTGACGTTCCTGCGCGACAGCGAGGACGACATCCCGTGGGCGCACCCGGTCGAGGGCCTCATCGTGCACGTCGACCTGATGAAGAACGAGGTCATCGGCATCGAGGACGAGGGCGACATCCCGGTTCCGGCCGGGTCCGGCAAGTACACGCTGGATGCCGTCGGGCCTGCCCGCACGAGTCTCAAGCCGATCGAGATCACCCAGCCCGAGGGCCCGAGCTTCCAGGTCGAAGGCTCCAAGGTCGACTGGGAGAAGTGGTCGATGCGGGTCGGCTTCAACGCCCGCGAGGGCCTGGTGCTCAGCGACATCTCGTTCGACGGGCGGTCCGTGCTCAGCCGGGCATCCGTCCCCGAGATGGTGGTGCCCTACGGCGACACCATCAACACCAAGTTCTGGATCAGCTACTTCGACGCCGGCGAGTACCTGCTCGGCAAGAACGGCAACCCGCTGAAGCTCGGCTGCGACTGCCTGGGCGTCATCCACTACTTCGACGGGTACGTCGCCGACGACCACGGCCACGCGATGCAGATCCCGAACGTCGTGTGCATGCACGAGGAGGACTACGGCGTGCTGTGGAAGCACACCGAGATGGGCCCGGTGGGCGCGCAGGTTCGGCGCTCGCGGCGCCTGGTCGTCTCATACTTCGCCACCGTCGGCAACTACGACTACGGGTTCTTCTGGTACTTCTACCTCGACGGCTCGATCCAGGTCGAGGCGAAGGCGACCGGCATCGTGTTCGTCGGCGCCGGCATCCCGGGGTCGCCGAACCCGCACGCGCCCGAGATCGCGCCCGGCGTGTTCGCCCCGGTGCACCAGCACCTGTTCTGCGCGCGGCTGGACGTCGCGATCGACGGCGAGGACAACCGCCTCGTCGAGGTGGATGCCACCCGCATCCCGATGGGCGAGCAGAACCCGTTCGGCAACGCGTTCACGTGGACCGAGACGCCGCTGCGCACCGAACAGGAGGCCCAGCGCCTGGCCGACCCGTCGGTCGCGCGGGTGTGGCAGGTGGAATCGGCGTCCCGCACCAACTACGTGGGCAAGCCGACCGCGTACCACCTCATCCCCGAGGCGAGCGCGCTGCTGATGGCCGATCCGGCATCGTCGGTCGCGGCGCGTGCGACGTTCACCACGAAGCACCTGTGGGCGACCGCGTACGGCCGCGAGGAGCGCTGGCCCGGCGGCCGCTACCCGAACGCCCACCAGGGCGGCGCGGGCCTGCCGGAGTACACCGCCGACGACCGCTCCATCGACGGCACCGACCTGGTGCTGTGGCACACGTTCGGCCTGACGCATATCCCCCGCACCGAGGACTGGCCCATCATGCCCGTCGACTACGCCGGGTTCTGGTTCAAGCCGTACGGGTTCAACGACGTGAACCCGGCCATGGACCTGCCCGAGGGCACGCCGGAGTCATCGTGCGCGTGCACCGACGAGGACTGCACCTGCTGACGCGACACGGTCGTTGAGCGAGGCCGCCGCGCCCGGGATCCCACCGGTCGTTGAGCGAGCGAAGCGAGATGTCGGACGCCCCGAGCCGGGGTGATCCCGACGAGACAAGCGCGGCGCGCCTCCATCTCGTCGGGATCACCCTGTCTCGCGCAACACGCAACGCCGCGCGATGCCGCTGGGGCTACAGCCCGAGGTGCAGGTGGAGCGCGTCGCCCCGGATCCGCGCAAGACTGTCCCCCATGACCTCCCCTGCAAGCCCTGCCGATCTGGTGCTGCGCGGCGGCGACATCCTCACGTTCGCGGACTGGACGCCGGGCGCAGTCCCGACGCCGGTGCGGGCGCTCGCGGTGCGCGGCGGCGAGGTCGCGGCGATCGGCCCGGAGGCCGAGCAGCTCATCGGACCGGCCACCGAGGTGATCGAACTCGACGGCCGCACGGTCGTCCCCGGCCTCAACGACACGCACCTGCACCTCGTCTGCTACGCCATGGCGCGCTTCGGACTGCACGACGTCTCCCCCGCGACCATCGGAGACTGGACGGGGCTGGCATCCGTCCTCACGCCGGACGCGATCGGCCCGGACGGCTGGATCCGCGCCCAGGGCTGGGATGCGTCCCTCCTCGGACGCCCCGGGACCGCCGCCGACATCGACGCCGCCCTCGCCGCGAACGGCATCCCCGGCACGCCCACTGTGCTCTTCGACCGCACGGGGCACCAGCTGCTCGCCGGCACCGCGGCGCTGCAGACGCTCGCCATCACCGCGGCCACCGCGGATCCGCCCGGCGGCGTGATCGTGCGGGATGCCGAGGGCGACCCGACCGGCGTGTTCTCGGATGCCGCCACCGCCCTGGTGCTCGGCTCCATGCCACCGGTGCCGGCCGACACCCTCGTCGACGTGCTGCGACAGGCGCAGCGGGAGCTTCACACCCTCGGGTTCACGTCGGTCACCGACCCCGGCATCGGCACGGGCAGCGCGACGCTGTTCGACGGGTCGGCGTCACCGTACGCGCTCGAGGCGATCCGCCGGCTCGAGCAGTCCGGCGAGCTGACCCTGCGCACGACCGTGCTGCTCACCTTCGCCGGCACCGGCGGCGAGTCCGTCGACACCGTGCGCACGGGACTCGCGGGGCCCCTGCCGCACGCGCTCGACGAATGCGACCCGCAGCGGGCGCGCATCGCCGGCGTCAAGGTGTTCGCGGACGGCATCCAGCGCAGCGGCACCGCGTGGCACCGCGAGCCCTACGGCCCGGAGCACCGTACCGGGCAGCTCGCCGTCGCCGGTGCCACGGACGCCGAGCGCGTCGCGACGCTGCACGGAATCCTGCGCGAGATCGGCGACGCCGGGCTCCAGACCGGTGTGCACGCGACGGGGGATGCCGCGGCCGACGCCGTCGTCGCGAGGCTGCTCGACCTCGAGCCGGCGCAGCGCGACGCGCTCCCGTACCTGATCCACGGCGACTTCCTGCCCGCGGACGGGATGGCCGACCTCGCCGTCGCCGGCATCGGCTGGACGGCGAACCCGGTCATCTCGCGCATGGTGTGCGGCATCGGGCTCGAGCTGCTCGGCCCGGAGCGCCAGGCGGTGCGGCAGCTGCTGGGCTCCGCCCTGCGCGCCGGCGTCACGGTGACGCTGTCGTCGGATGCCCCGGTGGTGGACCCGGACTGGCGGGAGGCGATCGTCGTGGCGGTCGAGCGCAGCCAGGTCGACGGCATCCCGCACCCGGACAGCCGCGAGGCCCTGTCGACCACCGACGCCCTCGCGATGATGACCGTCACCGCCGCACAGCTGGACGGCACCGCCTCGGCCAAGGGACGACTCGCGCCCGGGTATGCCGCCGATCTGGTCGTGCTGGACGGGACCTGGCCGGATGCCGCCCACGTGCGGGAGCTGCGGGGGCTCGGCGCGGCCCTCACCATGGTGGGCGGGCGCATCGTCCACCCGCGCTGAGGGGATCGCCCTTCGACAGGCTCAGGGCGCGAAGCGGGGCTCAGGGCGCGAAGCCATGCTCAGGGCGCGGGGCTAGGGGCGGAGGCTGCCGAGGAAGGCGTCGAGCTGGGCGAGCAGGCGCTCGCGGGTCGTGGTCTCGGGCATCAGCAGGCACATGATCTGCAGGCCGGCGTTCATCGCCGTGACCTGGTCGATGACGACCTGGTGGTCGACGGACTCCGCCAGCTCGCCGTCCTCGCGCGCTTCGCGCAGGAACTGCTCCATCTGGCCGCGCCAGAAGAGGGCATTGGTGCGGTGCGCGTTCCAGAGCTCGTCGTCCTGCACGGCGCGGTCCCAGAACGCGACGACGACGCGCGACTCCTGCACGCGCTCGCGGTCGATCGGCATGATCTCCAGACACAGCTCGCGCAGGGCCGCGAGGCCCCGAAGGGCCGGCAATTCGCCGGACGCCCGCGCGTTGGTGCGCGTGTGCGCCCGCACGAAGGCCGCTGCCAGCAGGCTCTCCTTGTTCGGGAAATACCGCTGCAGCGCCCCGTGCGCGAACCCCGCCTCGGCGGCGATCTCGCGCATCGTGGCGCCCTCGAACCCGCCGCGCTCGATGAGTCGCCACGTGGCATCCACGATGAGCTCACGACGTTCGTCGTGGTCCACGATCTTCGGCATGCGGCACCTCCTGAATCCATGTCGCGGTCGGGTTTCGCCCAGCATCCTACGGGGAAGCCGTTCGTCTCCACTTGGTTACGTATCGTTACCGTTTCGTGACATCCACTCCACCCGACCGGGTGTAGCTTTTTTATCACCAAGTGGTGATTAATCCCGTCTCACCCGTCGAAGGAGCCGAAGATGACGAAGATCCGCAGCCGGGGCCGCCTGGCCCTCGCCCTCACCGCCACGCTCGGGGCCGCCGCGCTCGCGCTGTCCGGATGCTCCGGCTCGGCAGGCGGCACGGGAGCCACCGGCGCGAACGGCCTCACCACGCTCAAGGTCGCCACCATCGGCCTCACTTCCGACGGCGGGCTCGAGACCGGCATCACGCGGGGCTTCTTCAAGAAGCACGGCCTCGACATCGAGACCTCCATCGTCGCCAACCCGCCCGCCGGCCTCGCCGCCGCGCAGTCAGGCCAGGTCGACATCGCGTACGCCCCGAGCATTCCGCTGCTGAACGCCCTCAGCCAGGGAGTGCCGCTGAAGGTCGTGCAGGCCGCCGACGGCTACGCGGCAGGCGCCACGCAGAGCAGCGACCCGGCCAAGTACGACGACACGTCCCTCTACGCCAGCAAGGCCAGCGGCATCATGTCGGTGAGCCAGCTCAAGGGCAAGACGATCGCGATCCCCGCGCGCAAGGCGCAGCTCGAGGTGGTCATCGCCCAGACGCTGAAGGATGCCGGCGTCGACCCCACGTCTGTCAACTGGGTCGTGCTCGACTTCACGTCGGCGGTCGCCGCGCTCAAGAGCGGCAAGGTCGACGCCGCCGGGCTCGTCTCTCCGTTCGGCAGCGAAGCGCAGGCCGAGGGGGCGAAGTACCTGGCCGCTCCGAGCATCAAGTTCTTCGGCGACGGCGCCGTGGGCCTGTGGACCACCGGCTCGTCGACCCTGTCGAGCAAGCAGAAGGCGATCGAGGCGTTCCAGGCGGCCATCAAGGAGACCAACGCCTACGCGAACGCCCACGCCGCGCAGGCCACCCAGGCCGGCCTCGAGTACACCAAGTCGACGCTCAAGCTGAACCAGGTGATCCAGCCGTACTGGCCGACCGAGGTCACCACCGAGTCCCTCCAGCACGTGGACGACCAGATGGTGCAGCTGGGCTACCTGCAAAAGCCCGTCCCCCTGACGGGCGTCATCCTCAAGGGCGCGCAATGAGCACCGCCGTACGGCAGACGCTGATCGGACTCGCCGGCGTCGTGCTGTCGCTGGCGGTCTGGCAGCTCGCGGCGACGGCGGGCCCGTTCGCGGGCTCGCCGCTGCCGTCCGCGGCCGAGTCGATCACGCAGGCCGTGCTGCTGCTGGGGACCTCGGCCATGTGGTCGGCGACCGGCGTCACCGTCGCCATCGCGATCGGGGGCCTGGTCGTCGCGACCGTCATCGGCGTGCTGTTCGGCGTCGGAGTCGGCGTCTCGCCGTCGATGCTGCACGCCACGCGCGTGCCGCTCGAGTTCCTCAAGCCCATCCCGCCGATCGTGATCCTGCCGCTCGCGGTGCTGGTGCTCGGCCCGACGTGGCAGATGGGCATGTTCCTCACCGTGTTCGGCTGCGTCTTCGCGATCGCCATGCAGACCTCGGCCGGAGTGTTCGACACCGACCCGGTCGCCCTGGCGACGAGCCGGTCGTACGGCATGGGCCGCACCGAGATCCTGCGCCGCGTCGTGCTCCCGTCGGCCCTCCCCTACATCGGCACGTCGATCCGCGTGTCGGCGCCGACGTCGCTCATCATCGCAGTGGTCGCGGGCCTTCTCGGCGGCGGCCCGGGCCTCGGCCAGAGCCTGCTGCAGTCGCAGCTGGCCGGCAACCAGCCGCAGCTGTTCGCGTACGTGCTCATCCTCGGCGCCCTGGGTCTTCTCGTGCAGTGGGGCAGCCAGTACGCCGAGCGCCGGATGCTGCACTGGCATCCCCAGTACCGGAAGGCGGCGTACTGATGACCGTCAGCACCGCGACCCGCGTCACCCGCACCGCGTCGAAGCGGCGCACCGCCACCCGCCGGACACCGCGCTGGATGCTGGTCGCCCTCGAGATCGTCGTGCCGATCGTGCTGCTCGCGCTGTGGTGGGTGGTGTCGGCCGGGTCCACCAACACGTTCTTCCCGCCGCTGCAGAACATCCTGCAGACCCTCGTCCAGGAGCTCGGCACCCCGACCTTCCTCATGGACATCGGCTCGTCGCTGCTGAACCTCGTCATCTCGTTCGCGCTGGCGTCGGTGCTCGGCGTCGTGCTCGGCGCGCTCCTCGGGCTCGTGCGCTGGATCTCGTGGCTCGTCGAGCCCACCATCCACTTCTTCCGCGCGATCCCGCCGGTCGCCCTGGTGCCGATCTTCGTGGCCCTGCTCGGCTTCGGCACCGAGACCCGCATCCTGTCGATCACGCTCGCGGCCCTGTTCCCGACGCTCATCGCCACCCTCGACGGCGTGCGCGCGATCGACCCGACCATGAACATGGTCACCCGCGTGTACGGGCTCACGCGCGGCCAGCGCATCTTCGGCGTGACGCTGCCGGCGGCGTCGCCGCGCATCTTCAGCGGGATGCAGGTGAGCCTGCAGACCGCGTTCATCGTCATGATCGCGAGCGAGATGCTCGGATCCTCCACGGGCCTCGGCGCCGCCACCCTGCAGGCGCAGCAGTCCTTCATGATCGCCAACATGTGGGCCGGGATCATCGTGCTCGGCATCATCGGGTACGTGGCATCCGCCCTGTTCGCCCTGATGCGCGGCCGCGTGCTGCGCTGGTACATCCGCTCCCAGCAGATTGGAAAAGAAGCATGAGCGCCAACGCTGTCGCGGGCATCACCTCGGATCGCGCGGATGCCCCGGTGCGGCTGAAGGTCGAGCACCTCGCCAAGTCGTACGACACCAAGGCCGGCTCCGTGCCGGTGATCGCCGACCTCACGTTCGAGGTGCGCGCCGGCGAGGTCGCCTGCATCGTCGGACCGTCCGGCATCGGCAAGACCACCCTGCTGAAGTGCCTCGCCGGCCTGCAGCCGGCCTCCAGCGGCAGCGCCTCGATCGACGGGCACGTCATCGACGGACCGCCGCGCGACATGGCGCTCGTGTTCCAGGAGTACACGCGCTCGCTCATGCCGTGGCTGACGGTCGTGAAGAACGTCGAGATGCCCCTCAAGCACCTGCGTCTGCCCGCCGCCGAGCGCGCGGAGCGCATCCGCAGCGCCCTGCACGCGGTGGGTCTCGCCGGCGCCGAGCAGAGGTATCCGTGGCAGCTGTCCGGCGGGATGCAGCAGCGCGTCGCGATCGCCCGCGCCATCGCCTACCGGCCCGACGTGCTGGTCATGGACGAGCCGTTCGCGTCGGTCGACGCGCAGACCCGCTTCGAGCTGGAAGACCTGTGCCTTGCGATCCGCGCCGAGTTCGGCATGACGATCGTCGTCGTCACGCACGACATCGACGAGGCGGTGTACCTCTCCGACCGCGTCATCGTGCTCGGCGAGAAGCCGGCGAAGGTCACGCGCATCATCGATGTGACCTTCCCCGAGCCGCGCGACCAGATCGTGACGCGGGCCGAGCCCGAGTTCGCGACCCTGCGCAGCGAGATCATGGAACTGATCCGGAAGGCGCACTGACGTGGACAGCGGGGACACCTCCCTGCCCGTCGGCGCCCGCGGCTACGAGCGCTTCGGCGGCCGGGCGGCGGAGTTCACGTCGCAGTCCGAGCCGTGGTGGCCCGCGCCCGTGCGCGCCGCGGGAGCGCCCAACGTCGTGGTCATGCTCATCGACGACCTCGGATTCAGCGACCTCAGCCCGTTCGGCGGCGAGATCCCGACCCCGCACATCGACGCCCTCGCCGACCGGGGGTGGACGTTCTCGAACTACCACACGGCCCCGATGTGCTCGCCGTCGCGCGCCTCCCTGCTCACCGGCCTGAACCCGCACCGGGCGGGCTTCGGCTTCGTCGCGCACGTCGACCCGGGCTACCCGGGGTTCGCGTGCGAACTGCCCGCGGACGCCCCGACCCTCGCCGAGTCGCTGCGCGCCGGCGGCTACGCCACCTTCGCCGTCGGCAAGTGGCACCTCACCATCGAATCGAAGCTGCACGACGGCGCCGACAAATCGTCGTGGCCGCTGCAGCGCGGCTTCGACCGCTACTTCGGCAGCATGGACGGCTTCACGTCGCTGCACCACCCGCACCGGCTCGTCGGCGACAACTCGCCGGTCGACATCCGCGAGTTCCCGGACGGCTTCTTCCTCACCGACGAGCTCACCGACCGCGCACTCGGCATGATCGACGACCTGCGCGCGAACGATCCGGTCAAGCCCTTCTTCCTCTATTACGCGCACACCTCGGTCCACGGCCCCATCCAAGCGAAGGCCTCCGACATCGACCGCCACCGCGGCGCCTACGACGCCGGCTGGGACGCCCTGCGCCGCGAGCGCTTCGCCCGGCAGCAGGCATCCGGACTCGTCGCCGCCGACGCCGTGCTGCCCGCCGACGATCTGCCGGATGCCGCGGGCATCCGCCGCTGGGGCGCCCTCACCGCCGACGAGCGCACCCTGTTCGCCCGGCACATGGAGGTGTACGCCGCCGCGGTCGACGAGATCGACCAGAGCGTCGGGCGCCTGACCGCGCGGCTGGCCGAGCTCGGCGAGCTGGAGAACACGATCTTCCTCGTGATGAGCGACAACGGCGGCACCGCCGAAGGCGGCCCGTCCGGCACCCGCTCGTACTTCGCGCAGTTCGGGCACGACGCCAACGTGCCCGCGGACTGGGTGCGCGACGTGCCGCGCGACCCCGGGCTGATCGGCGGCCCGCGTGTGTTCGGCCAGTACCCGGCCGGGTGGGCGCGCGTGTCCAACACGCCGTGGCGGGCGTTCAAGTCGTCGACGTATGAGGGCGGGGTGCACGCGCCGCTCGTGGTGTCGTGGCCGGCCGCCGCCGCACGGCCGGGCCTGCGCGACCAGTTCGTGTTCGTCGCCGACGTCGCCCCCACGATCCTCGAGCTCGCCGGCATCCCTCCCCTCGCCTCTCGGGACGGGATGCCGGCGTTGGACGTCGACGGGCGCAGCTTCGCCGCCGCGCTGACGGATGCCGGCGCCCCCGGCCGGGCCGCCCAGTACTTCGAATGCGTCGGACGACGCGCGTTCGTCGCCGGCGACCTCAAAGCCGTCTCCACCGTGCGCCCGACCGTCGACGAGGGCGCTGCCGGCGGCACCTGGGAGCTGTACGACCTGGCCGCCGACCCCACCGAGACCGTCGATCTCGCGGCATCCCGCACCGGCGACGTGACCCGGCTGGCGTCGCGCTGGCGGGATGCGGCCTGGGCCAACACCGTCTTCCCGCTCGACGACACCGGCGCCTTGCACAGCGTGCGGCCGGAGTCCGAGGCGGTGCTGTCGGAACCCGTCTTCCTGCCCGCGGAACGTCCGGTGCTGGAGCGGTTCCGATCCGCCAAGCTCACGGTGCTGCGGTCGTTCCGCGTCACGGCCGACCTCACGTGCGGGCCGGATGCCGCAGGCGTCATCGTCGCGCACGGCGACCAGGGCGGCGGCTACCTGCTCGCGATCGAGGACGGCCGGCTGACCGTCGCCTACAACGCCTACGGCGACATGCACCGCGCCGTCGCGGATGCGCCGATCGGCGCCGGCCCGCATCGCGTGGAGCTGGCGCTCGACGAGCTCGAGGGCCTGCGCTGGCGCGTGACGGCATCCCTCGACGAACACC
Source organism: Microbacterium sp. (assembly GCA_035564095.1). Taxonomy (GTDB): domain Bacteria; phylum Actinomycetota; class Actinomycetes; order Actinomycetales; family Microbacteriaceae; genus Microbacterium. The sequence goes on from DATMTQ010000303.1 coordinate 11,348, forward strand.
CGGCCGCCGTCATCGACAGCGTCCCGATGCTGCTCGGCATGTGCCCGTTCACGGGAATCAGCGTGGGCTACGACTACGGCGGTCCGGTGGACTGGGAGCTGCACGAACGGCACCGGTCGTTCCCGTTCACCGGCGGCGACCTGCGCGGGGTCACCTACCTGCCGGGCGCGCGCTCGTCCCACGACGAGACCGTGCTGCGCGCCATGGACGACGCGATCGCCGTCATCGCCGACTGAGCGCCCGGACCGAGGAACGGGCGGCTCCTCCCCCCAGAGGACCCGCCCGTTCCGATCAGCGGTCCCAGGTCACCATGCGAACATGAGAAATCTAAGACCTCCTCTTCGAACCTAGTACGTCCGCGGCCGCTCGTCAGCCCCCTACGCTGCCGGATGCCGCGGATCTTCCACGGACCCGCCGGATCGTATATGATCAACTCAGTCCCGGGAGAACGAGGTGGTTCCGTGGTGTCGACGACCAGCAGTGACGTGGTGACGACCGCGATCGCGCGCAACATCAGCGAATTCCGTGCAGCGGTGAACGATTCGTTCGTGCCGCTGCAGGTGACGAGCGACCACCCCGACCGGTTCCGCGGACTCATCCGCGGTGCCGGCGTGGACGACGTGCACGTGACAGACATCCGCGCCACCGACCACCAGGTGCATCGCACGCCGGAGCTGATCGCACGCGGAGATGCCCCGCAGTTCAAGGTCAGCCTCATGCTGCACGGCACCGGGCTCCTCATCCAGGACGGCCGGGAGGCACTCCTCTCCCCCGGCGACCTCGCCGTGTACGACACCAGCCGGCCGTACTCGCTGGTGTTCGACGAGGACTTCCGCACCATGGTCGTCATGTTCCCGCGCCACCTCATCACGCTGCCGCCGGACATGATGGGCCAGCTCACCGCGGTGCGCGTGCCCGGCACCGACGGGCTGGCCTCCGTCGTCACCCCGTACCTCACCCAGCTCGCCGCGAACCTCGACCAGTTCCACGGCACCACGGGCGCCCGCCTCGCGCACAGCGCGCTCGACCTCGTCGCCACCGTGTTCTCGCACGAACTGGGCCTCGACGGCGCCACCAGCGACCCGCACCGCGCCCTCATGCAGCGGATCCGCGGCTACATCGACCGCAACCTCGCCTCGACTGATCTCGGCCCGGCCTCCATCGCCGCCGCACACTACATCTCCACCCGGCACCTGCACGGTCTGTTCCAGGAGCAGGGCACGACGGTGTCCACCTGGATCCGCACCCGCCGCCTCGAGCAGTGCCGCCGCGACCTCATCGACCCGGTGCTCGCCGACCGCCCGGTCGCCGCGATCGCCGCGCGCTGGGGCTTCGTGGATGCCGCGCACTTCAGCCGCGCGTTCAAGTCCGCCTTCGGCGTGGCGCCGAGCGAGTTCCGCGCGGCGCACTGACCGCGCATCCCCGCGCGCCGGGGCATCCCGTGCACGCGTGGTCAAGCACCGTGCCCAGATCGGAAAGCGCGGTGGTATCCCGAATCGTAGCCTCAGAGCGCGGGGCTCACAGCGGAGCCCTCCCGAGAGGCAGGGAATCAATGAAGAAGACACCACTCGCGGCGCTCGCGGCCATCGCCGCAGCGACTGCGCTCGTGCTCACCGGCTGTGCAGGCTCCGGCGGCGGCTCCGGCAGCAGCGGACCGATCGTGGTCGGTTCGATCAACTCGATCTCCGGACCCGCGACCTTCCCCGAGGCGTCCCAGGCGGCCGCGGCCGTGTTCAAGCAGTTCAACGACGCCGGGGGCCTGAACGGCCGCAAGATCCAGTACAAGCCGCTCGACGACAAGGGCGACCCGGCCACGGCCACCTCCGACGCACGTCAGCTCATCGGCCAGGACGGGGCGGTCGCGATGGTCGGCAGCGCCAGCATCCTCGAGTGCCAGCTCAACGCGAAGTACTACCAGCAGCAGGGCGTGCTGTCGGTGCCCGGCGTCGGCGTCGACCCGGGATGCTTCAGCAACCGGGCCACCATCTCGCCGGCCAACGTGGGCCCGTACAACGACCTCACCCTCACGCTGATGTACGGCTCCGAGACTCTCAAGCTCACCGACATCTGCGTGCTGCTGGAGATCGTCGGCTCGACGAAGCCCGCGTACATGGCCGCGGTCAAGAAGTGGGAGGACGCCACCGGCAAGAAGCCGCTGTACATCGACGCGACGCTCCCCGCCGGCGGTTCCGACTACACGTCGTACATCGTCAAGGCCCGTCAGGCCGGATGCAAGGCGATCGCCTCGAACCCGATCGAGCCGGACGCCATCGGCCAGGTGAAGGCCGCCAACGCCCAGGGCTGGAACGACGTCACGTGGCTGTACCTCACCTCGGTCTTCAGCACGAACTTCGCCAAGGCCGTCTCCAACGCCGGCGCCGGCATCTACCTGCCCGCCGAGTTCTACCCGTTCACCGACACGTCCAGCACCGCCAACAAGGGCTGGTACGACCTGATGACCAAGAACAGCATCCCGCTGACCTCGTTCAGCCAGGGCGGCTACCTGGCCGCGACCTACTTCGTCGAGGCGCTGAAGTCCATCAAGGGCGACGTCACCAAGGATTCCGTCTCGAAGGCCCTCAAGACCCTCAAGGCGCAGAACCCCATGGTCGGCGCTCCGTACTCGTTCGGATCGGCGGACGACGCCGGCTGGCCGGTCGTGCTGAAGTCCGGGACGAACACCTGGAAGAACGCCGCCACCACCTGGCTGACGATCTCGGGCAAGTAAGCCGGATGCCCCCGGGAGGGTCAGTGCGCACGCTCTGACCCTCCCTGGGACGTCGGAAGGAGGATCCATGCTCCAGGGAGCTCTCGCCGGGCTCGCCGCGGGCGGCTTGTACGCCGTGCTCGGCGTGTGCCTGACGCTGATGTCGCGGCTGGTCCGCGTCGTCAATTTCTCGCAGGCGGCGACCGGCATGTTCGGCGCGTTCTGCGCCGTGTGGCTGGTCACGAACGCGAACTGGCCGGTGTGGCTCGGCTCGCTCGTCGGCGTGCTGATCGGCGGCATCCTGGCCGCCGTCATCGGCTACATCGCGGCGACGTGGCTCGCCGAGGCCGACACCACCACCCGCTCGGCCATGACCGTCGGACCGTTGCTGCTGCTGATCTCGCTGTCGTTCATCCTGTTCGGCAACAAGCCGCAGCCGTTCAGCCCGATCATCCAGGGTCCCGCGTTCACGGCGGGCAGCGTCGTGGTCAGCTGGGTGACGGTCTCGACCGTGGTGCTCGCGATCGTGGTGTCGGTGCTGGTGAGCCTGCTGCTCAAGCGCACGCGGGTCGGCACGCAGCTGCGTGCCCTGTCGGAGCGGCCCACCACGGCGGAGCTCCTCGGCATCCGCTCCCGTCCGCTGTCGATCGCGGTGTGGTTCGTCACCGGTCTCGTCAGTGCGCTCGTGGTCGTGATCGTGGCCCCGGCACAGTCCAACGACGCCATCAGCCTGTCGATGCTGATCGTCCCCGCGGCCGCATCCGCCCTGCTCGGCGGATTCCGGCGCCTGGACCTGACCGTCATCGGCGGCCTGGTGCTCGGCATCCTCGACGGCATGTTCGCGATGGTCAACGAGATCTCGATCATCCGCAATTTCCTGCCGTTCCTGTTCATCGTGGTACTGCTGCTGTGGCGCCAGCGCAAGGAGGTGTGGGATGCCGCGCGATAACGCCTCCCTCCCGTTCACCCGGACCGGGCTCTACCGCAACGGCTGGCCCTTCGTCGTCGCCGTCGTCGGCATCGCCGTCGGCTTCGGGCTCAGCGTGGGTCTCAGCGACTACATCGTCTACCTCGCGATCGGCGCCGTCACCGCGGCGATCTCGATCCTCGGGCTCGGCGTCGTCACCGGCTCCGCGGGCATGATCGCCCTGTGCCAGCTGACCTTCGGCGCCATCGGCGCGTGGGTCGTCGCGTTCCTGAACAACGCGAACGCGCCCGGCGGGTTCATCGTCTGGCTCGTCGCCGGAGCGATCGCGGCCGGCGCCGCCGGCATCCTGGTCGGCCTTCCCGCGCTGCGCCTGCGCGGCGTCAACCTCGCCGTCGTCACGCTCGGGTTCGCCGCGGCAGCGGATGCCACCCTCATCCAGATCCAGTTCCCGGGCGTCACCACCGGCAACCAGGTGCTGCGCCCGGACGCCTTCTCGACGGACAGTCAGTACTTCTTCCTGTGCATCATCGTGCTGGTGGTCTGCGGGCTCATCGTGTACTTCCTGCAGCGCGGGCGCACCGGCTCCAGCTGGAAGTCGGTCGCGTTCTCGGAGCGCGGCACCGCCTCGGCGGGGCAGAGCGTGCGCACCGCGAAGCTGTCCGCATTCGCGGTCAGCGCGGCGCTCGCGGGCGTGTCCGGCGGGCTGCTGGCCGGCCAGGTCGGCATCCCGTACGAATCGAGCTTCACCCCGCTGCAGTCGCTCGCCCTCTACGTGCTGGCGGTCATGAGCGGCGCGCAGCTGATCGACATGGCGATCTTCGGCGGCATCGTGTGGGTGCTCGTGCCCGAGCTGCTCAAGGCGTGGAACGTCAACCAGAACTGGGGCTTCGTCATCTTCGGCGTGCTGGGCGTCCAGGCGCTCACGAGCGGCTCGAACCTCGGACAGGTGATCCGCGACCTCATCCACAAGCGCGCCGATCGCCGGCAGGCTGCCGCCCGTGCCGCGGTGAAGGAGGCCGCCGCCCGCGAGACCGCGGACGAGGCGCACATCTCCACCACGACGGTCGCGACGATCGACCCGGCGAAGGATGCCAACGCCCCCGTGCTGGTGGTCGAGGGTCTCGCCGTCACCTTCGGCGCGCTGAAGGCGCTCGACGACGTGTCGTTCTCGGTTCCCGCAGGCACCGTGATGGGACTCATCGGGCCGAACGGCGCCGGCAAGTCGACGTTCGTCGACGCGATCAGCGGATTCCTGCCGCGCCATGGCGGCCGGGTGACGCTGGACGGCGTCGACCTCGCGGGCATGACGCCCACCGCGCGCGCCCGGCTCGGCCTGCGGCGCACGTACCAGCAGGACCGCGTGCCGCCCTCGCTCACCGTGGGCGCGTACGTGAGATTCGTCGCCCGGCGGCGCATCGACCCGGAAGAGCTGGCCGAGACGCTGGAGTTCTTCGGATGCCCGCCGGCCTCCGCGCGCCTCAACAGCATCGACGTGGGCACGAGGCGCCTCATCGAGGTGGCGGCGAACGTCATGGCGCGGCCGAAGTTGCTGATCCTCGACGAGCCGGCCGCCGGCCTGTCGCACGAGGAGCACCTGGCCCTCGCCGCACGGCTGCGGGAGCTGCCGGACCGATTCGGGATGTCGCTCGTGATCATCGAGCACGACCTGGACCTCGTCCGCTCGGTGTGCCCGCGCCTCACAGTGCTGAACTTCGGCAAGGTGCTGGCATCCGGCCCGCAGGTCGAGGTGCTGGACAATCCGGACGTCATCAGGGCCTACATGGGCGAGACGGAGCTGCTGCAATGAGCGACACGCTGGAACTCGAATCCGTCACGGTGAGCCGGGGCGCCGGGCCGGTGATCTCGGACGTCTCGCTGACGCTCCGGCAGGGTGAGGTGCTGGCGCTCGTCGGCCCGAACGGGGCCGGCAAGACGAGCCTCATCGAGTCCATCTCGGGCGTGATCTCGCACTCGTCCGGTTCGATCCGCCTCGGCGGCGAGTCGATCGACAAGGTGTCGCGGGTGAGCCGCGCGCGGCGCGGGATCGTGCACATCGAGCAGGGCCGCGCCGTGTTCCCGACGCTGACCGTGCGCGAGAATCTGTCGCTGACGGCGCGGACGCCGGCCGAGGTGGATGCCGCGATCGCCCAGTTCCCCGAGCTCGAGAAGCGCATCGACGCCCCGACGCAGCTGCTGTCGGGCGGCGAGCAGCAGATGGTGGTGCTCGCCCGCGCGTTCGCGGCCAAGCCCCGGTTCCTGCTGATCGACGAGATGTCGCTCGGTCTCGCGCCGGTGGTGTTCACGCGGCTGTTCCCGATGGTGGCGAAGCTCGCCGAGCAGGGCGCGGGCGTGCTGCTCGTGGAGCAGTTCACCGAGCTCGCCCTGGGCCTGGCCGCGGAGGCGATCGTGGTCGCCACCGGGCACGTCACCTACCAGGGGGATGCCGCGACCCTGAAGTCGGACCCCGCCGTGCTCCACCGGGCCTACCTCGGCAGCTGACGCGGGCCGGGGTGGTTTCCGGGGTGGGATGCTGCGGCATCCCACCCCGGCGTTGAGCGAAGCCGCGCGAAGCCCGCCCGAGACCTCCCGGTCGTTGAGCGAGGTCGCGCGAAGCGCGCCCGAGTCGAAACGCAGATGGCATAGCAGCCGTCCTGACTCCGCCTGATCTTTCTGATCGGCGTACACCTGTGGATAACTTTCCGGCCGGTTCGGCGGATTTGGCTACGGTGGCGGGATGAAGTCGCGCGTTGCTGCTGGAGTGCTCGCGGTCATGGTGGCGGTCGGGCTGGCGGGATGCGCGGGCGCGGCGCCGAAACCCAGCCCCACGCCCACACCGCCGTTCGCGAGTGCCGATGCCGCATACAAGGCGGCCGAGGCGACCTACCGCGGGTATGTCGATGCGCTGAACAATGTGGATCTCGACCAGCCCAAAACGCTCGACTCCGCCTACCGGTGGTTGCTCTCCGACGCTCTGGATCACCAGCGCAAGGAATTCTCGGCGATGGCAGCGAAGCGGTTGACGCTCTCGGGCGACTCTGTCATCGCGATCCTACGGCCGGTCGAGAGCGGCGACCCCTTGTGGGGCGATGTCCAACTAGCGGCGTGCCTGGATGTCCATGGAATCGATGTCACCGACTCATCTGGCAAGTCCTTGGTCCAAGGCACCCGACCGAACGTGCAGAGCCTGAAGATCGGATTCTCGCGAGACGCTTCGACATCGACCGGCATGAAGATCGCAAGCATCACAGCGCGGGAAGGCAGCCCCGAATGCGGTTCCTGACTGCCGCGATCGGAACGGTCGTGATGCTTGGCTCCATAGTCTCCGGCGGCGACGAGGTTGGATACGGATCGACGGTGACTGATAAGCCTTCCGCGTCCAACAAGGGCAACTTTCTCGAGGTCTACCTGACACAAGACGGCTCCCGCGGCCAGCAGTCAAAGTCGAGCACGGGAATTGCTCATGGTGGCGCAAGCACAACAGATGACATCGGCCCGCATTATGCCGAGACGGTGTCTGCGGAGGATGCACTGGCCCGGTTCGGCACGGACGCGTGTCTGCCGGATGCAGCTGCAGTCGATGCGTGTGGAATCGCGCAGCAGCCGGTCAAACCGAGCAAACCCGGCATCAAGGGTCCGCACACGCCGACGTTGACGGATATCGCGTCGTTCCGGCCGGCGACACCCTCGCTGACGGTGGAGCCGGGCGGGTTCGGGATCGTGGGCCGGCCC
>DATMTQ010000304.1:0-2861 GCA_035564095.1 Microbacterium sp.
CCGGGGTCAGCGGCTGGATTTGATGAAGAACACGCACACGGCGCCGAGCACGCTCAGCACGATGCCGACCGGGAACAGGGCGGAGTAGCCGGCCAGCAGCACGATCGCGCCGGCGATGCCCGGGGCGAAGGTCTGCGGCAGGGTCGCCGCGATGTTCACGACGCCCAGGTCCTTCGCGAACGACTTCGCCGACGGCAGCACCTGGCTCATGAGGGCCGTGTCGACGGCCTGGAACATCCCGAAGCCGAAGCCGACCAGGGCGGTCATGATCATCCAGGAGCCGTAGGTCGGCGACAGCCAGGGGAAGATCAGCGCGACGCCCATCAACACCGACGAGCCGAACACGAAGGGCTTGCGCCGCCTGAGCTTGTCGGACAGCGGACCCGAGATCACGGTCGCGATGATCGTGCCCACGAGCCCGATGAGGCCGAGGAGCGGGATCACGGCGAACGGGTTCGGCACGTGCAGGTAGTCCTGCAGGATGTAGAGCTGATACCCGGTCACGCCGAAGTAACCGGTGTAGAGCAGCAGGCGACCCGTGAACGCCCAGAAGAAATCGGGGTGCGCGATCGGATCGACCCAGAAAGTCTTCAGGAACTCGACGACGTCGAACCGCTCCTCGGGGAAGTTCGTGCTCGGGTGGTCGGGGTTGAGCAGGATGAACACCGAGAGCATCACGAAGGCGAACACCGCGAAGATCACGTAGCCGAGGAGGAGGCTGCCGGCGAGCATCGAGCCGATGATCTGGCCGCCGAGGGCGCCGAGCATCAGGCCGACGCCGAAGAGCGCCGAGAACGTGCCGCGCCGGGCCACCGGCACGCGGTCGGGCAGCACCGCCGAGAGCGGGCCCTGCGCGAAGTTGTAGAAGACCTGCACGAGGCACCACGCGATCATGACGCCGACGAGGGAGTTCGCGAAGCCGAGCCCGACGAGGGCGAGGCCGCCGGCGAGCGAGCCGATGAAGATCCACGGGGCGCGGCGCCCGAAGCGCGAGCGCGTGCGGTCGGAGATCTGGCCCGCCGCGGGCTGCGCGATCAGCGCGCACAGGGCGCCGATGGTGCCCACGACAGCAGCGTTGGCCACCTTGTGGGTCTCGTCGAGCAGCTCGATCTGGTGCTGCAGCAGGATGCCGGGAACGGCGCCCCAGATGACGAAGATGGCGAAGTTCGCCGGGAGGATCGTCGCGAGGAGCCGGTTCACCCCCTTGAGCGGGGCGGGCGGATCGACGTCGCCCGACGCGGTGGTGACGAAGGTCGTCTCGGTGAGGACGGCCGGGGAGCCCGGTTCGGACGGGTGTGTCATGTTTTCGACCCCAGGGGAAGGTGGAACGCTCGCCTCTGAGCGTAGCAAAACCGTACATCACTCGGTTTTAGATGCGCAAGGGTCTCCTGTCGGTCTACGCTCGGAACATGCCGAAACGCGGGTCGTATGCGAAAGGCGTCGCCAAGCGCGACGAGATCCTCACCCGCGCCCTGGACGTCGTCGCCGAGCAGGGCTTCCGCGGCGCCTCGGTGCGCGAGATCGCGGATGCCGTGGGGTTGAGCCAGGCCGGGCTGCTGCACTACTTCGGCACGAAGGAGCAGCTGTTCGTCGAGATCCTGCGCAAGCGCGACGAGGTCGACCTGACCCGGTTCGAGCACGGCACCGATGCACCCGCCTTCCTCAGCGAGGACTTCACGGGCCTCGTCGCCCACAACGCCGAGGTCCCCGGGCTCGTGGAGCTGTTCTCGCGCATGTCGGTCGAGGCGGCCGATACCGCCCACCCGGCCCACGACTACTTCGTGCGTCGCGGCGAGGAGGTGCGCACGTCGTTCGCGTCCGCCCTGCGTGCGCAGCAGGAGGCCGGGAAGCTGACCGACCGCATCGCCCCCGAGGTGCTGGCGCGCATCTTCCAGGCCGTGTCCGACGGGATGCAGCTGCAGTGGCTGATCGACCGCGACGTCGACATGGCCGCAGCCGTGCAGGCACTGTTCGACGCGCTGTCCACCGAACCGGGCCCCCCGCAGCGTCCGTGAGTCCCACCACCCTCGACACCGCCGACATCCGGCGCCGCAACCTCTCCGCGGTGCTCTCGCACGTGGTGGAGCAGGGCGCGGCATCCCGCAGCGCGATCGCCGACGCGACCTCCCTCTCGCGCGGAGCCGTCACCTCGCTCGTCGCGGACCTCGTCCAGGCCGGACTTCTACGCGAGACCGAAGCCGTCGCCGCGGCGAAGGGCCGCCCGCGCGTGCTGCTGGAGCCGGCCGGAGACGACCTGTGCCTGGTGACGGCCCTGCTGGATGCCGATCGGGCGACGGTCATGGCGTCCACGCTGTCCGGCGCCGAACTGCGACGGGTGGACCACCGCCACGGCCGGCCCATGGGCGACCCCGCCGCGATCGCCGCGGTACTGGCGGCCGCGCTGGACGAGCTGCGAAGCGCGGTGCCGCGCCGGGTGGCCGACCTGTCGATCGTGGTCTGGGCGCCCGTCGGCGGCACTCCCCCGGTGGTGCTCGCCGACACCGATCTGGATTGGGGCGAGGTGGACCTCGTCGCCCTGCTGCGCGAACGGTCGCAGGCGCTGCGCGCCTTCGAGGCCGCGGGCGGCGCGGTGCGACTGGTCGCGGACTCGGAGGTCGCCGCGGTCGCGGAGCACGCGTCGGCCGGGCATCCGGACGGGATGCTGTATCTCAAGGCGGACTCCGGCATCGGCGGCGCCCTCGTGCTCGGCGCGCACGACCCGCTGGTGCTCGGCGCCGCGCTCGGACACCAGCCGATCGTGCCGGACGGCCTCCCCTGCCTGTGCGGACAGCGCGGATGCCTGGTCACGGTGGCGGGACCGGACGTACTGCTGGCGGCTGCCGGACTCGGCGACGCTGCCG
>DATMTQ010000305.1:0-2389 GCA_035564095.1 Microbacterium sp.
GGTGTTCGCCCGGGCCGTCCGGCGGCCGGTGCTCGTGACGACGCAGGACGCGGCCCGCGCGCGCGGCGCGGAGTTCGCCGACGTCGCCGAGGTGCTCGCGTGCGGACGAGGGCCTCTCGATCTGGGCGCGATGCGGGACGCGTTCGCCGCCCGCGGCTGGACGCAGGTGCTGTGCGAGGGCGGCCCGCACCTGTTCGGGGCGCTGCTGGATGCCTCCCTCGTGGACGAGGTGTGCGTGACGCTCGCGCCGCGGTTCGTGGGAGGCGACGCCGGCCGCATCGTGCGCGGCGTCGCGGAGGCGGACCGCCGGTTCGACCTCGCCGGCGTCCTGACCGACGACGAGGAGTTTGTGTTCCTCCGCTACGCGGCGAGTTGACGAAGCGCCGCACGCCTCACCGGCATCCGGCACGTCACGGGATGTTCATGGGACGGCCGCACGGGGCCCTGGCCCCGGCGCGGACGCTGTCCTAAACTGAACGAACCCTGAGTGCACCTTAAGATGCGCATGTATGTGCCGGGCGGACGTCGCCCGCGAAACGAGGAGGATCCCTGTGCGCACACGCACGAAGCCGATGACGCGTCTGGGCCGCAGAGCCGCGATCGCGGCCGCCGCCGTGACGCTCGCCGTGGCGGGAGCGGGGGCATCCGCTTCCGCCGCGCCGACGGAGCCGACCACCCCGAACGGCCCGACCATGGACATCCAGCTGCTGTCGTTCAACGACTTCCACGGCAACCTCGAGGCGCCGAGCGGGTCCAGCGGCCGGCTCGTCACCGGTCACGCGCTGCCGGCGGGTGCCACCAGGCCGGTGGACGTCACGCAGGACGTCGGCGGGGTCGAGTATCTCGCGACCCACCTCGCGAAGGCGCGCGAGGGGCATCCGTACTCGCTCACCGTCGCCGCCGGCGACCTCATCGGAGCGTCACCGCTGCTGTCCGGGGCTTTCCACGACGAGCCGACGATCCTCGCGATGAACGCGCTCGAGCTGGATGCCTCGGCGGTCGGCAACCACGAGTTCGACGAGGGCTACCAGGAGCTGCAGCGCATGGCGGACGGCGGCTGCATCGACGACGGAGGCGGTGCGAACAACCAGGACTCCTGCCCCGACGGCGCGTTCCGGGGTGCCCGTTTCGACTATCTCGCCGCCAACGTCGTGAACGAGAAGACCGGTGAGACGATCCTGCCGGCCTACGCGATCAAGAACGTCAAGGGCGCCAAGATCGGCTTCATCGGCATGACGCTCAAGGACACCCCGTCCATCGTCACCGCCGCCGGCGTCGCGGGCCTGCGGTTCGAAGACGAGGTCGCCACTGCGAACGCCCTGGTGCCCGTGCTCAAGGCACAGGGCGTCAACGCGATCGTCGTGCTGATCCATCAGGGAGGCGTCCCCGGTCAGCAGACCTGGTACGGACCGGACGACAAGCCGTACACGGTCGCGCCCACCTACGACGCGGCCTGCGCGAACGGCGTCCAGCTCGACCCGACGAGCCCGATCATCCCGATCGCGCAGAAGCTCGACCCGGCCATCGACATGATCGTCTCGGGGCACACCCACCAGCCCTACGTCTGCGACATCGTGGACCCCGCCGGCAACGACCGGATGGTGACGTCGGCGTCCTCGTTCGGTCGCCTCTACACGGACACCACCCTGACCTACGACAAGCGCATCCAGGACATCGTGCGCACCTCGGTGAAGAGCGCCAACATGCTCGTCACCCGGGACGTCGCGCGGGACCCGGCCGAGACCGCGATCATCCAGCACTACAAGGAGCTGGTGAAGCCCATCGCGAGCAAGGTCATCGGCCACATCGACGCCGACGTGACGCGGGCCCCGAATGCCGGCGGGGAGTCGGCGCTCGGCGACCTGATCGCCGACGCGCAGCTGGCCGACCCGAGCGTGGTCGGGTCGTTCGGCACGCCGGTCCTCGCCCTGATGAACCCCGGCGGCATCCGCACCGATCTGACGTTCGCCGCCTCGTCGTGGGGCGAGGCGCCGGGTGACGTCACCTACGAAGAGGCGTTCACGGTGCAACCGTTCAACAACTACCTCGTCTCGCTCGACCTCACCGGTGCGCAGATCAAGGACCTGCTGCGCGAGCAGTGGAGCGGCGCGAACGCCGGCACCGGCAAGAAGATCCTGCAGGTGAGCCGCGGCTTCGCGTACACGTACTCGGGCACGGCGCTCGGCGACGTCACCCTGAACGGGGTCCCGCTGGACGACTCCGCCCGCTACCGCGTGGTCACGAACAACTTCCTGGCCGGGGGCGGCGACAACTTCCCGACGTTCACCGACGGCGCGAACGTGTACTTCGGCGGGCTCGACATCGACGCCTTCGCCGCGCACCTCAGCACCCACAGCCCGTACGCGCCGGGCGCGCTGGACCGGATCAC
>DATMTQ010000306.1:0-4236 GCA_035564095.1 Microbacterium sp.
GTGCGAAACATCACACCGCGCCGCGCGCGAACAGGAAGCCGCTGGTTACGGCATCGGGCCCACGTTCGTGAGCAGCCACTGGTAGGGGTCGATCGGGGTGCCGTTGATGTGCACCTCGAAGTGCAGGTGGTTCGCGGTGGAGCGTCCCGTGCTGCCGACCAGTCCGATCAGCTGGCCGGCCTTGACGGTCTGGCCGACCTGCACGGCACGGCTGCCGTAGGTCATGTGCGCGTACACCGTGTCCAGGGTGTCGCCGCTCGCCTTCGTGGAGATGACGATCGCGACGCCGTAGCCGTAGTAGCTCTCGCTGGAGACCTTCACCACGCCGTCGGTGGCCGCATAGATGAGCGTGCCCGCCGGGTCGAGCAGGTCGACGCCCTGGTGCTCGCCGCCGCGGGCGTGGAACCCGTCGCCGAGGTGATCGACGTGGGTGAGCGGCCAGCGGAAGGTACCCGAGCCGGGAGCCATCCTGGGCACGGAGCCCATCGAGTACGACGCGGTCTGCGCGGAGGCGCTCGCGCGGGCCGCAGCCGCCGCCTCGGCCTTGGCCTTGGCGAGCGCGGTGCCGGTGGTCGCGGAGTACGAGTCGCGGGCGATCGGCGCATGGGTGGCAGTGGATGCCACGACGAGCTCCTGCGCGTCGCCGCTGGCGACCTGCTGGATGGTGCGCGCCTGGGCCGGGCTGCGCCAGGCGCCGTAGGCGGGAAGAGCCACGGCGAGCACGAGCGCGCCGATGATTCCGTAGACGGCGATGCTGCGCAGGGATCCGCGACGTCGGGTCGTGGCGCGAGCCTGGGAACGGGTGCCTGTGGTGGCGACGTGCGCGCTGCGGCGCGTTCGCACCGCCCGCTCATCGCCGTGGACGGACAAGGGGTTCTCTTCAGTCAAACGTGACCTCCGCGGCCTCTACCCCTCCGTGCCGTCGGGAAGCAGCGGGGGCAGGCTCGTCGGAATCTGCTCGGGTGTGCGGTCCGTTCGGCGTGCATGACCGCTCTTGCGTCACCGCGCCGATGACGAGCTGGGAAGACCTCAGCGCGGGGTCCGACGGCGGGTTTCCTGCCTGTGGACGACCCCACGCTACCGGAAGGTAACGGAATTGTCACGCTCCGGAGAGCCCGTTCAGGCCAGCAGGAAGATGTGCGACGCGACCTCGGGGGGCAGTTCGAGCCCGTCTTCGACGCCGTCGATCTGCACCAGCACGTAGCCCTCGCTGTACCGGAAATCCCCGGTCGCGCCGGGCACGACGCCGGCTTCGCGCAGCTGGCGCAGCAGCTCCGGGTCCACCTGCACGACCTCGGCGAGGCGCCGCACGGTGCCGCGCACGGGGCCGCCCTCGGCGTCCAGCTTGCGGACCAGCCCGACGACGCCTTCGTCGAACGTGACCGGCAACGTCGAGTCACCGAGCTGGGCGAGCCCCGGGATGGGGTTGCCGTACGGCGATTCGGTGGGATGCCCGAGCAGCTCCACGAGACGGCGCTCGACGAGCTCACTCATCACGTGCTCCCAGCGGCAGGCCTCTTCGTGGACGTACGCCCAGTCGAGGCCGATCACGTCGCTGAGCAGACGCTCGGCGAGGCGGTGCTTGCGCATGACGTCGACCGCCTTGTGCCGGCCGCCGTCGGTCAGCAGCAGCCGACGGTCCTCCGACACGACGACGAGCCCGTCGCGCTCCATGCGGCCGACGGTCTGCGACACGGTGGGTCCGGAATGGCCGAGACGCTCCGAGATGCGTGCACGCAGCGGCGGGATGCCCTCTTCCTCGAGTTCGAGGATCGTGCGCAGATACATCTCCGTGGTGTCGATGAGGTCGGTCATGTGCTCGTCTCGTGTGTGCTCGGCGATCCCGCGGCGGGCCGGATGCCGCGCGCCGGTGGGTCAGGCCAGCCTATCCTGCGGCCGGCGCCCGGTCGCCGGCCGGACGGGAGCCCACGCGCGCCTGGAAACGGAACCGGTCGCCGCGGAACACCGACCGCGTCCACTCCACGGTCCGCCCGGACGCATCCCACGCGGTGCGGTGCACCACGAGCAGCGGCTGACCGACCTCGGTGCCGAGCAGTCGCGCCTCGTCCGGCGTCGCCAGCGCCGTCTCGACCTCGTCGTCCGCGCCGCAGATCGACACCCCGTGCCGGTCCCGCAGCGCCCGGTACAGGGAGCCGGTCACGGCCAGTTCGTCGGCGGTGACGGCGAGCGCGCCCGGAAGCCGGGCGGTCTCGTGCGCGAGCGGCTCGTCACCCACCCGGCGCACGCGCTCGATGCGCTGCACGGTCGCTCCGGGCTCGAGTCCCAGATGCCCGGCGGTGGCGGCATCCGCGGGCTCGTCGCCGAGGCCGATCAGCTCGCTGCGCGTGTCGCGGTCGCCGAGGTCCTCGCTGAACGAGGTGAGCTGGCGCACGTGCACGAGCTTGGGCGCTGCCACGAACGTGCCCCGCCCCTGCACGCGATCGAGACGCCCTTCGGCGACGAGCTCGGCGAGCGCCTGCCGGACGGTGGTGCGGGACGTCCCGAACTCCTCCGCGAGCTCGCGCTCGGTGGGCAGCATCGTTCCCGCCGCCGCGCCGTCGATGAACGACAGCAGGCGGAGTTTGTAGGTGTAGTACTTGGGCACTCGCATGGGCCGCTCCGTATTTTGCTCACCCTCTTGACAAACCAAATTGGTCTATGCCAATCTTAGACCCACAAATTGGTCTAGACCATAGGCCGAGGAGACACCAACGACGGACCACCACCAGAAGGAGCCAACGTGGGCATTCTGAAAGACTTCCGCCACTCGTCGAGGCTTGCCGTCCTCGTCGCGGTGGCCGCCGCGATGGTCGGCATCATCTACGGGTACGACTCGTCGAACATCGGCGGAGCGCTCGACTTCATCGCGAAGGACTTCCACATCACGTCGGCGGCCGACAAGGGCCTGCTGACGTCGTACGTGATCTTCGGCGAGATCGCCGGCGCCCTCGCCGGCGGCTGGCTCGCCAACCGTTTCGGCCGCCAGCGCATGATGGTCACGGTCGCGGCCCTGTTCACCGTGTTCTCACTGCTGTCGGGGCTCGCCTGGGACGTCCCCTCGCTCGCAGTGTTCCGCGTGCTGCTCGGCCTCGCCGTCGGCATCTCCATCGTCGTCGTGCCGATGTTCGTGGCCGAGTCCGCGCCGATCAACATCCGCGGGGCCCTGCTGGTGCTCTATCAGGTGGCGACCGTGACCGGCATCATCTTCGGGTACATCGTGGCGTGGGCTCTGTCCGGCACCGGCAGCTGGCGGCTCATGCTGGGCGCCGCCGCCATCCCCGGCGTCATCATCACCATCCTGCTGCTGCGTCTGCCCGACACCCCGCGCTGGTACATGATGCGCGGCCGCCGCGCCGACGCCGCCCGCGTGCTCGAGCGCATCGACCCCGCCGCCGACATCCACGTCGACCTGAACAGCATGGAGCAGGACCTCGCCGAGGCTGCGTCGGTGAAGAAGACGGGCACGTCGGTCTTCAGGCAGATGGTGACCCGCCCCTACCGTCGTGCCACGATCTTCGTGATCCTCCTCGGGTTCGCGGTGCAGATCACCGGCATCAACGCGATCGTCTACTACAGCCCGCAGATCATCAAGGCGATGGGCTTCCCTCCCACCGACACGGCGGCGATCTTCGGCATCCCCGTCCTCGTGCAGGTCGCCGGCCTCATCGCGGTGTTCGTCTCGATGTCCGTGGTCGACCGCTTCGGCCGCCGGCCCGTGCTGCTCACCGGCATCGGCATCATGGTCGTGGCGGGGGCGCTCATGGTCTACACGTTCGTCGCGGGAGCGGCGGGGCAGACCGACCCGACCAACATCCACCTCACCGGCGTCTACGCCACGCTCGGCTTCATCGGCCTGATGCTCTTCAACATCGGCTTCACGTGCGGCTTCGGCGCCCTGGTGTGGGTGTACGCGGGCGAGACCTTCCCCTCGCACCTGCGCGGCGCCGGCTCCTCCACGATGCTCACCAGCGACCTGGTCGCCAACTACGTGATCGGCGTGGCGTTCCTGCCGATGCTGCAGGTGCTCGGGGGCGGCGGAACGTTCGCCGTGCTCGGCGGGTTCGCGATCCTCGCCTTCCTGTTCGTGCTGAAGTTCGCTCCCGAGACCAAGGGCCGTCCGCTCGACGACATCCGCCTCTTCTGGGAGAACGGCGGCAAGTGGCCCACCGCGGCCGAGGCCTCCGCTCCGTCCGCCACGCTGGGCGACGCCTGATGCCGGACCACGGATCCGCGACG
>DATMTQ010000307.1:0-15630 GCA_035564095.1 Microbacterium sp.
CCGCACGGCCCAGGCGACGGCGAGCGCGATCACGGCGGCGCTGCCGAAGACCACCAGCGCCGGGATCGCCCAGCCGAGGATGCCGCCCGTCATCGGCCGGGTCAGTCGTCCGCGACCAGCAGCAGCCGCCGCAGCTGGTCGGGGGTGTCGACGGACGCCGCGGCGCCGTCGGACTCGTGCGGCCAGCCGAAGCCCCAGCGGGCGAAGATCACCGGGACGTCCCGCTCCGCACCGCCGTCGACATCGTGGTGGCGGTCGCCGACGAGCACCGGACGCGACACGTCGACGCCGGCCCGTTCGAGCCGGCCCAGGGAGTCGGCGATGACCTCGGACTTCAGCCCGCGGTCCTTCGCCTCCGACGCCGCGCCGACGATCGCCTGCAGGTATCCGTCCAGACCGAAGTGCTGCATCAGCGTGAGCACCTGCACCTCGGGCTTGGAGCTCGCCGTCGCCTGCGGGACGCCGGCTGCGGCGACGTCGCGCAGCAGATCGGCCATGCCGGGGTACACGTGCGCGCCGGTCTCGTAGCCGTCGGCCTTGGCCACCTGCCGGTAGAAGGCGACGGCCTCCTCCGCCTGGCCGGGCGCCATGCCCGACATGGTCTGGAACGACTCGAGCATCGGCGGGCCGATCCAGTGCGCCAGCTCGGCACGGGGCAGGGGCGGGTGACCGAAGTGCGCGAGCGTCGTGGTGAGGCGGCGCAGGATGCCCTCGGATGCGTCGATCAGCGTGCCGTCGACGTCCCAGAGGATGCAGGTCCAGGGGGAGCGGACGGCGTGCACGGCGGAATCAGCATCCATCTTTCGACCCTAGGGCACCTGTCCGAGAGCGGGCTCGGGCCCGGGACGGCTCCCGCGACCCCGGCCTAGACTCCAGAAATGAAGCACTTCTACGATGCTCCCTCGGACACCCATCTGCTCGTGCTTGCCAAGGGCGAGGAGATCATGCAGCAGCTCAGTGCGTTCGCGACGGACCAGCGCCTGCTCGGCGCCTGGGTGGACATCGTCGGCGGTGCGGCCGGTGCGACCCTCGGCTTCTTCGACCCCGTCGCCCGGGAGTACCGCTGGCGGACGTTCGAGGAGCCGCTGGAGATCACCGGTCTGCACGGCGACCTCGCCTGGGTGGACGGCAGGCCGGCGTGGCACGTGCACGGCACGTTCTCGCGCGCCGACTACTCCGTGGTCGGCGGGCATGTGAAGCAGTGCCCGATCGGGCTGACCGGCGAGATCCTGCTGACCACGCGCCGCGACCGTCTCACGCGCGTGTTCGACGACGAGACGGGGCTGAAACTGCTGCGCGAGGCGTGAATCGGGGCCGGGTCAGAACAGGCGCGGCGCCCCGGACTCGATGCCCTTCATCTCGTCGTAGTCGAGGGTGACGCAGCGGATGCCGCGGTCGGCGGCGAGCACTCGGGCCTGGGGCTTGATCTCCTGCGCGGCGAACACGCCCGTGACCGGGGCCAGGTGCGGGTCGCGGCCCAGCAGCTCGAGGTAGCGGGTCAGCTGCTCGACGCCGTCGATGTCGCCGCGGCGCTTGACCTCGACCGCCACGGTGCCCCCCTCGGGGTCGCGCAGCAGCAGGTCGACCGGGCCGATCGCGGTGGGGAACTCGCGGCGCACCAGGCTCAGGGTCTCGCCGATGAGTCCGGTCTGCTCGGCGAGCAGGCGCTGCAGGTCGGCCTCCACGCCGTCCTTCTGCAGACCGGGGTCGAGGCCCAGCTCGTGCGCCGAGTCGTGCACGACGTCGTACAGGCGCACCAGCAGGGTGTCGCCGGACTTCTGGTGGGTGACCCGCCACAGCTCCTGCACGCCGGCCGCGGCCTGATCGTCGTCGGGCTCCTCGACCACGAGCGTGCACGGCGGGCTCATCCAGTTCAGCGGCTTGTAGGATCCCCCGTCCGAGTGCACGAGCAGGCTGCCGTCGCCCTTGTGCACGAGCAGGCGCGTGGCCTCGGGCAGGTGGGCGTTGAGCCGGCCGGCGTAGTCGACCGAGCAGCGGGCGATGACGAGTCGCATCAGGCGTCCTTCGCGGTTGCGGAGCGGGGTTCGGGGGAGAGGGGCCTGGCGGCGCCGGAGGCGAAGCCGGATGCCGCGATCAGGACGACGATGATGTACAGCGCGTTCAGCAGGCCGATGTGCTCGCTGACGAAGCCGAGCAGCGGCGGACCGGCGAGGAAGGCGACGTAGCCCATGGTCGCGGCCGCCGCCACACGTCCCGCGGCCCGGGCCGGGTCGTCGGCCGCGGCCGACATGCCGAGGGGGAATCCGAGCGAGGCGCCGATGCCCCACAGCGCCGCGCCGACGAACAGCAGTGGCACCGTCGGGCTGAGGATGAACAGCAGCAGGCCGACGGCGGCCGTGACCGACAGGACGCGAAGCGTGATCACGCGGCCGAAGCGGTCGACGAGGGGTCCGCCGAACACCCGCACCGCGGTCATCGAGACGGAGAAGACGGTGAGCCCGGCCGCGCCGAGCGCCGCGTCGGGCACGCCGTGGCCCTCGACGATGCCGAGTGCCAGCCAGTCGTTCGCGCCGCCCTCGGCGAACGACATCCCGAGCAGCACGATGCCGAGCACGTACGTGCGCGGCTCGCGCCAGGCGGACAGCGCGACGTGCAGGCGCTCGCGGAACGGCGCCTTCGGGGCATCCGGCTCGATCAGCTCGCCCTCCGCGGGCGGGATGTTCGCGATCGCGACGACGCACAGCACCAGCACGCCGACGGCGATGATCAGGAGGTGATCGAACGGGGTGAGGCTCAGCGAGATCGCCGCGATGCCGAGGCCGGCGCCGATCACCGTGCCGAAGCTGAAGAACGCGTGGAACAGCGGCAGGATCGTGCGGCCGGTCTGCTGCTCGATGGCGGTGGCCTCGACGTTCATCATGACGTCGGTGGATCCGCCGCCGAAGCCCCACAGTGCGAGTCCCACGCCCACCAGCCACGGCGCGTGGGCGAGGTCGGTGCCGACGCCGATGACGGCGAGGCCGGCGCTGAACACGGTGAGCGTGCCGAGCATCCCGCGCCGCGTGCCGAAGCGGGCCATGATGATCGAGCTCGTCGAGATGCCGGCGATGGATGCCACCCCGCCGAGCAGCAGCAGCAGACCGAGGCCCTCCCGGTTGATGTCGAGCGCCTCTTTGATGGCCGGCACGCGGGCGGCCCACGACGCGACCCCGAGGCCCGACAGCAGGAAGATGGCGAAGATCGCGGTGCGCCAGCGGACGAGCTGCGAGTGGGTCACCGTGGCGTTCATACGATTCCAGCGTATCGGGCGGCCCCGGCGTCGTCGTGGGCGCATGCTGGACGTATGAGCGACAGGAAGAAGCCCCCGGCATTCCTCATCCGCCTGATCGAGCCCGTCGCGTTCGCGATGAGCGGCCGGCGGTTGATGCCGGTCTGGGCGACGATCCACCACACCGGCCGCAAGACCGGGCGGGCGCTGCACACCCCGATCGCGGTGGTGCCGGCCCGCGACGCGCAGACCGTCATCATCGGGCTGCCGTGGGGGCTCGACACCAACTGGGCGCGCAACGTCGTCGCGGCCGGCGGGGCGACGCTCACCTGGAAGGGACGCGACGTGTGGGTCACCGACCCCCGCATCCTGAAGGCGCCGGATGCCGCGCCGCTGGCGAAGGCCCCGTTCGACCGCATCGTGCGGTGGATGCCCGGTGCCCTCGTGCTGAAGGTGGAGTGAGCCCGGGGCCGGAGCTGCCCCCGGTCGTTGAGCGAGCGGATGCGCCCAGGCGCCCTCGCTCAACGACCGAGGGTGGGGCCGGGGCGAGGCTGGGGCGATGCTGACAGCGACCTCTCAGTAGACTGGACACCCGCCCACTCGCCAGCCCCGAGGAGGTTCCGTGCTGATCCTCCTCGCCGTGTTCGCACTGACGCCGCTGGTCATGCCGTGGCTCGTGCACCGCACAGGCGAGCGGGCGTTCTTCGCGGCATCCCTCGTTCCCGCGGCCGCGTTCGCGCACACCGCGCTGCAGACGCCCGCCGTGCTGGGCGGTCGTATTCCGTTCGAGACATACGACTGGATCCCGGCGCTCGGGGTGCGGATCTCGATGCGGATGGACGTGCTGTCGTGGGTGATGGCGCTCATCGTCACCGGCGTGGGGACGCTCGTCATCCTCTACTGCCGGTGGTACTTCGCCGGCAAGCGGGTGGGTGTCGGCCAGTTCTGCGCCGTGCTGCTCGGCTTCGCCGGGGCCATGTACGGCCTGGTGCTCGCCGATGACCTGGTCGTGCTCGTGATGCTATGGGAGGTCACGAGCATCCTGTCGTACCTCCTGATCGGCCACGCGCACAAGCGCGGCGCCAGCCGGCGCGCGGCGCTGCAGGCGCTGCTGGTGACCACGGTCGGCGGCCTCGTGATGTTCGTCGGCGTCGTGCTGCTGGTGGTGGTCACCGGGTCCACGAGCCTGTCCGGACTGCTCGCCGCGCACCCGACCGGACCCGTCGTCGACGCGGCCCTCGTGCTGGTGCTCGTCGGCGCGCTCAGCAAGTCCGCGATCTTCCCGTTCCACTTCTGGCTGCCGGGCGCCATGGCCGCGCCTACGCCCGTGTCGGCGTACCTGCACGCGGCCGCGATGGTGAAGGCCGGAATCTACCTCATCGCCCGCCTCGCCCCGGTGTTCGCGCTCGCCGCCCCCTGGCGGCCGATCGTCGTGGCGCTCGGCGTGTTCACCATGCTGCTCGGCGGCCTGCAGGCGCTGCGGGAGAACGACCTCAAGCGCATCCTCGCGTTCGGAACCGTCAGTCAGCTCGGGATGCTGACCGTCGTGCTCGGCTACGGCACGCGGGACGCCGCCCTCGCCGGGCTCGCCCTGCTGCTCGGGCACGCCCTGTTCAAGTCGGCGCTCTTCCTCGTGGTGGGCATCATCGACCGGCAGCTGTCCAGCCGCGACGTGCGGGAGCTGAGCGGCGTCGGGCGCCAGGCGCCGACCCTGGCCGTCTTCTCGATCGTGGCCGTGTGCTCGATGGTCGGCATCGTTCCGACCGTCGGGTTCGTCGCCAAGGAGGGCGCCCTCACCGCCCTGCTCGAGGAGGCCGCCCACGGCGGGGCCTGGGCGGTCGTCGCCCTCGCGGGCATCGCCCTCGGGTCCGTCCTCACCGCTGCCTACGGCGTGCGGTTCGTGTGGGGCGCGTTCTGGCGCAAGAGGGATGCCGCCGGCGGAACGTATATTCCCGAGACGGAATGGCCCGACCCGCCGCTCGGCTTCCTCGCGCCGCCCCTCGTGCTTGCCGCCCTGACGGTCGCCGCGGGGCTGGCCGCACCGCTGCTCGACGCTGCGTTCGCGGAGTATGCGGACTCCGCGCCGGCATCGAGTCCCGGCATCCCGGCGCCGGTCGGCGCGCACCTCGCTTTGTGGCACGGCGTCGAGCCGGCGCTGTGGATCTCGCTCGCGACGATCCTCCTCGGCATCGGCCTGTTCGCCCTCGCCCGCCGCGTCCGCTGGGACGAGCGCCGGCGGCTGCTCCCGTTCACCGCGCCCGACGTGTACAACCTGTGTCTGCGGCTCATCGCCCGGGCTTCCGTGCTGGTGACCGGCCTCACGCAGACCGGTTCGCTGCCGGTCTACGTCGGCATCATCTTCGTGGTGTTCGTCGCCGCGCAGGGCACCGCGCTGATCCTGGGCGGTGGGCTCGGCGCGCAGCTGGATGCCTGGCAGTCGCCCCTGCAGGTGGCCATCGCTCCGCTCATGATCGTCGCGGCGCTCCTCGCCGTGCGCGCGAAGAAGCGGTACACCGGCGTCGTGCTCGTCTCGGTCACGGGCCTCGGCATGGTGGTGCTGTTCGCCGTGTCCGGGGCGCCGGACCTGGCGCTGACGCAGGCGCTCGTCGAGACGGTCACCATGATCGCGTTCGCCCTCGTGCTGCGGCGCATCCCCTCGCGCATGGGCGAGCGCAACGCATCGGTGTGGCCGGTGCTGCGCGGCGTCATCGCGGGCGCGGTCGGCGTGGTGATGGCGGCCGTCGCCGTCGTGGTCTCGGGGGCGCGCACGGCGGTGCCCGACTCGGCCGGTTTCCCCGAACTCGCCTACACGCTCGGGCACGGCCGCAACGTCGTCAACGTCACGCTCGTCGACCTGCGCGGGTGGGACACGATGGGGGAGCTGTCGGTGCTGGTGCTCGCGGCGACCGGCGTGGCATCCCTCGTGTTCGTCACCCACCGCGGCGACACGCTGTCGCGCTTCGTCAATCCTCGCGTGACCGCCCGGCGCCTGCTCGTCGAGACCGACGAGGGCGTCCGTCCGGCCGACACCGCCGGCGACACCAGCCGCCGGGCGTGGCTGGTCGGCGGCAACAGGGTGCGGCCGGAGAACCGCTCGCTCATCCTCGAGGTGATCGTGCGGATCCTCTTCCACACGATCATCGTCATCTCGCTGTACCTGCTGTTCGCCGGGCACAACCTGCCCGGCGGTGGGTTCGCCGGCGGGCTCGTCGCGGGCATGGCCCTGGTCATGCGGTACATCGCCGGCGGCCGGTACGAGCTGGGTGCGGCCGCGCCGACGGATGCCGGGCGGCTGCTCGGCGCCGGAATGGTGCTGGCAGTCGCGAGCGCGCTGGTGCCGGTGCTGTTCGGCCTGCCCCCGCTGAAGTCGGCCGTGTTCGAGGCGGAGGTGCCGCTCGTCGGCCACCTCGAGTTCGTCACCTCGACGATCTTCGACGTCGGGGTGTACCTCGTCGTCATCGGGCTGGTGCTCGACGTGCTGCGCTCGCTCGGCGCCGAGGTCGACCGGCAGCGGTGGGAATCCGCGGGCGATGCGTCCGGCGAGGGGCGTTTCGTCTCGCTTCGTTCGCTCAACGACCGGGGACGGTACGGGGGTGGGGAGGCATGACCCTCAGCGGCATCCTCATCGTCGTCATGGCCGTGCTGTTCGCCGCCGGGGTCTACGCGATCCTCGAGCGCAGCCTCACCCGCGTGCTCATCGGGTTCCTGCTGCTGGGCAACGCGGCGAACCTGCTGCTGCTCATCGTGATGGGAGCGCCGGGTCGGGCATCCTTCTTCGGCGCGACGGGGCTGACCTCGGACCCGCTGCCGCAGGCACTCACCCTCACCGCGATCGTCATCACGTTCGCCGTCTCGGCGTTCCTGCTCGCCCTCATCTACCGGTCGTGGCAGCTCGGCCAGCAGGACATCGTCATCGACGACACCGAGGACGTCGCCGTGCGCGCCCGCGGCGAGGCCGTCGAGGAGGTGCTCGACGACGAGGTCGAGATGGAGGATGCCGACGACAAGGAC
This sequence comes from Microbacterium sp., assembly GCA_035564095.1. Taxonomy (GTDB): domain Bacteria; phylum Actinomycetota; class Actinomycetes; order Actinomycetales; family Microbacteriaceae; genus Microbacterium. The sequence continues at coordinate 7,241 of DATMTQ010000307.1, forward strand.
GCCACCGACTTCGTCGGCGTCGCGACCGCCCCGATCACCGTGCTGCACCACCGCGACCTGCCCGGCATCCACGACGACGCGCCCACCGACGACCCCGACCGGCCGCCCGGAGGTGACGCGTGAACGCCCTCGTGCCCCTCGTCGTCACCCTGCCGCTGCTGGGCGCCGCGATCGCGCTCATCACGAGCCGTCACCGACGCGTGCAGGTGCTGGTGTCGATCGTCACGCTGAGCGTCGTGCTGGCGATCTCACTCGTGATGCTCGTCGCGGTGGATGCCGGAAAGCCGCTCGCCGTCGCGGTGGGCGGCTGGCCCGTGCCGTCCGGCATCGTGCTGTACGTCGACCGGCTCTCCGCGCTGCTGCTGGTGGTGTCGGCGATCGTGCTGCTCGCGGTGCTGCTGTTCTCGGTCGGACAGGGCGCCGCGGACGGCGATGACGAGACGCCGGTGTCGATCTTCCACCCGTCGTACCTGATCCTCGCGACCGGCATCTTCGACGCGTTCGTCGCCGGGGACCTCTTCAACCTCTACGTCGGATTCGAGATCCTGCTGGTCGCGTCGTACGTGCTCATCACCCTCGGCAGCACCGAGTCCCGCATCCGCACGGGGGTGGTGTACATCGTGGTGTCGCTCGTCTCGTCGGTGCTGTTCCTCGCCGCGATCGCGATGATCTACGCCGCCGTCGGCACCGTGAACATGGTGCAGATCTCGCAGCGCATGGCCGAGCTGCCGCCGTCGACGCAGCTGACCCTGCATCTCATGCTGCTGCTGGCGTTCTCGATCAAGGCGGCCGTGTTCCCGCTGTCATTCTGGCTGCCCGACTCGTACCCGACCGCACCCGCGCCGGTCACCGCGGTGTTCGCGGGCCTGCTGACGAAGGTGGGCGTGTACGCGCTCATCCGCACCGAGACGCTGCTTTTCCGCTCGGACAATGTGAACGTGCTGCTCATGTGGGTGGCGCTCGCGACCATGATCGTCGGGGTGCTCGGCGCCGTCGCGCAGGCCGAGCTCAAGCGCATCCTGTCGTTCACGCTGGTCAGCCACATCGGCTACATGGTGTTCGGGCTGGCGGTCGCGACACCGGCATCCATCGGGGCCACGATCTACTACATGGTCCACCACATCGTGGTGCAGACGACCCTGTTCCTGTCGGTGGGGCTCATCGAGCGGCGTGCCGGGTCGACGTCGATCCTGCGCGTGAAGGGCCTGATGCGGGCGGCACCGCTGCTGGCCGTGCTGTACTTCATCCCGGCGATCAACTTGGGCGGGCTGCCGCCCTTCTCGGGCTTCATCGGCAAGTTCGCGCTGTTCGACGCGGCCGCGAGCCAGGGTGGCGGGCTGAACATGCTGCTGATCGTGGGCGGCATCGTCACGTCGCTGCTGACCCTGTACGCCCTGATGCGCGCGTGGAACCTGTCGTTCTGGCGCGAGAAGGACGACGCTCCCGAGACCGAGACGCTCGAGCGCATCGGATACCTCGACGCCGCTCCGCTGGCTACGGTCATGACCGAGCGCCGGGTCATCCCGCGGATCATGACTGCGGCGACCACCGGCATGGTGTGCGTGACCGTCGCCCTGACGGTGTTCGCCGGGCCGATCTACGACGTGTGCGCGCGGGCCGGGGCCTCCATCCTGCAGCCCGTGCAGCTCACGCAGCTGATCGAGGAGGTCGGGCGATGAGCCGGGGGAGTGCCCTTCGACAGGCTCAGGGCGCGGATGGGGCTCAGGGCGCGGATGTGCGGTCGCTGAGCCTGTCGAAGTGCGCCGCCGCGGAACGGTCGCTGAGCCTGTCGAAGCGCGCTGGCGCAGCACGGTCGCTGAGCTTGTCGAAGCGCACCGAGGGGGCCGGACGATGACCGGGCGGTGGGCGCGGGCGTGGCGGCAGCTGCCGTTCTTCGTGTGGCTGCTCGCGCTGTGGATGCTGCTGTGGGGTCAGTTCACTGTGCTGGCGTTCGTCACCGGCCTCGTGGTGGTGGCGGTCGTGACCCGCGTGTTCCGGCTGCCGCCCGTGGAGCTGTCCGGTCGCATCGATGTGTGGTGGGGGTTCGTGTTCGTCGTCGACTTCCTGTGGGCGGTGGTGCGCGGCTCGCTGACGGTCGCGTGGCAGGTGCTGGATCTGCGCCGCCAGCCGGGCGCGGCGATCGTGGCCGTGCCGATGCGCACCGAGGACGACCTGATCATGACGCACACCGCGGTGGTGGCATCCCTCATTCCGGGTTCGCTCGTGCTCGAAGCCGACCGCGCCAACCGGGTGCTGTACCTGCACGTGATCGGGGTGCGCAGCGCGGCGGACCTGGAGAGACAGCGCCGGGACGTGCAGCACTGGGAGGAGCGCATCGTGCGCGCCGTGGGCTCCGCGGCGCAGCTCGCGCAGGTGCGCGCCGGAGTGCGGGATGCCGGGGGTGGACGATGACCGTGCTGCTGTGGATCGTCTACGGGCTGTTCGGGGTCGCCGCGGTGCTCACCGTGGTGCGCATCGTCCTCGGGCCGTCGATCCTCGACCGGGCGGTGGCGGCCGATGTGCTCCTCACCGAGGTGATGTGCGTGCTCGGCGCGGACATGGTGATCAACCACCGCACCGAGACGCTGCCCGTGCTGCTGATCGTCGCCGCGGTGGGTGTGTTCGGTTCGGTCGCGATCGCGCGGTTCGTGGCGCGACGGGACGTCGAGGGGCCCGCCGCCGGTGGGGGAAGGGGGCGGGGCCGATGACCGGCTGGCTCGACGTCGTGGCGATCGTGCTCGTACTGTGCGGGGCGATCCTGTGCGTGACGGCGGCGCTCGGCGTCGTGCGGTTCAAGGACGTGCCGACGCGCCTGCACGCGGCCACGAAGCCGCAGGTGCTCGGCTTCCTGCTGATCTGCGTGGCCATCGGGCTCGCGCTGCGCTCGTGGGGAGTGGTGGCGTTCCTCGTGCCGGTGGTGCTCATCCAGCTGGCGACCGCACCGCTGGCCGCGCACATGGTCGGGCGCCAGGCATACCGCAACGGCACCATCCGCGAGAAAGAGCTCTACGCCGACGAGCTCGCCCGCGATCGTGGGGAGCAGACGCCGCCCGGTCGTTGAGCGAGCCCGCGCGGAGCGCGCCCGAGCCGAAACGCGATTCCCGTCGCGGAACAGGTTGTGCGTTTCGTCTCGCTCCGCTCGCTCAACGACCGGGGTGGGAGAGGTCCGCTCGCTCGACGACCGGGGGTGGGTCAGCTCAGTACCAGTTCATGGCCTCGGAGTGGCCCCAGGCGACGCAGGGGCTGCCGTAGGTCGACTGGATGTACGAGAGTCCCCACTTGACCTGGGTGGTGGCGTTGGTGGCCCAGTCCGAGCCGGCCGCGGCCATCTTCGAGCCGGGCAGCGCCTGGGGGATGCCGGTGGCGCCGCCGGCCGCGTTGTAGGCCTTGTAGTTCCAGCCGGACTCCTTGTTCCAGAGGAGATTCAGGCACGCGAACTCGCCGCTGCCCCAGCCGTACTGCGACGACATGATCATCTGGGCGGCCGCGCGGGCGCCGTCGGGGGTGTTCGTGACGGCGAGGCGGGCGGCGCGGGCGGCCTCGGCCTTGCGCGCGGCTTCGGCCTTCGCCTTGGCCTTCGCGGCCTTCGCCTGCACGACGGCCACCTTCGCGGAGACCTGGCCGGTGGTGCCGCGCAGCTGCGCGATGAACGCGTCGACGGTCAGCTCCGGCAGCAGCTGCGACTGGTTCAGCTGTGCGATCTGGATGCCCAGCTGGGTCGTGTCGATCTTCGCGGCGTCGGCCTGCTGCATGGTGCCGCGCGCCAGGTTCGCGTAGAAGGCGGCATCCTGATCGATCGGGCGCTGCGCGGCGACCTGGATCATCGAGGGCTGCGCGGCGCGGGCGGCCGATTCAGCAGCGGACTGCTCGGTGGCCGTGGAGTGGTCGGTGGTCGCGGCGGCTGCTGCCGACGTCGCGACGAGGGGGGATGCTGCACCGGCGACGAGAGCGGCGGCCAGCAGCACGGGGGTGAGGGTCTTGCGGGCGGGAATGAGGGTGCGAAGGCGCAGGTCGCGAAGGCGCACGGGTCTCCAATTTTCGCTGGGCCCTGCGTGGTCCAGCCGCCGTGGCCGCGAACGGCGACGGCGGGTAACAGGAGGCGCTTCGGCGCACGCCACCCTGGGCAGGCGGGTCACCCGGGCCGCGGATCCCGTCGGCGCGCAGACGTCGATCGGGTCGGAATCCGTGCCGACGTTCGTGGGGCCGAAGCGGCGGACTCGGGTCATCCGTCCGCCGCTGGGATGGCTGCGGACGAGTCCCGACCACCGTAGAGGCGGTTTCTGGACGTCCCATCCACATCCCGGGCACGTCCCCTGGGAGCGCCGCGAGATGCCGGCGCCGTTACGGCTGGAGCACGAGGGTGTCCGTGGCGGTCTGGGAGACGGCCTTCCGGGAGAACGGCCAGGGGTTCGTGCGACCGTGCTGCCACGCGTCGAACTGGTCGTCGTAGTTGGTGTGGAAGACGTGCGCGCTCTCGCCGGTGAGCTGGATCCAGCGGGATCGATCGAAGTCCGACAGGTCGACGATCATGCGCATCGACGGCAGCGTCTGCACGGAGAAGTCGCCGCCGATGTCGTACGACGTGGCATCCACCACCGACGTGCCGCCCGCGACCGGGAACGGCCCGCGGTTGAAGATCCACTCCAGCGCCGGGATGCCGGACGAGCCGAACGTCGCATTGGTGAGCGTCAGCCGGTGCAGGTCGCCCCAGCTCCAGTCGGCGGGGTTGCCGCCCTGCAGCTTCACCAGCCGATGGTAGGCGTCGGTCGCCGCCTTCCGCAGCATCTGGTCGCGGCTCGTCACGCCGATCTCGGGGTTCTGCCACCACTCGGACTGCGGGTCGGACAGCATCTTCGAGACGACGAGGAACTGCCGGTCCTGGTCGTCCACCGGCAGCGAACGCGCGCGGCGAGCGAACACGTCCTGCGAGAGCTCGTCCCACAGCACGTTCGCGTAGGCGGCGCCGGCCGAGTCGGCCGTGTCCATGGCATCCCACTGCTCCAGCACGCGCAGCGCCGTCCGCACGCCCGGGTCGGCGACGTGCACCGACTGGTAGGCGACGATGAGCTGCTTGCCGATCCACAGCTGGCTATCCGACTGGATCGCGGCCATGTCGGCGATGGTCAGCTTGTGGGATGCCGACTTCTGCCGGATCAGCTCGGCGATGCGCGCCGCGCGCCAGCCGTAGTCCCAGTCGTTCGTGAGGAAGTACGGGTACTTCTGGCCGACGATCGCGTTGTTGGCCGTGACGATGTAGCCGTCGGCCGGGTTGTAGAGCACGGGGAGCTTGGCGAAGGGGATGAAGCCCTTCCAGTCGTAGGCCGGGTCCCAGCCGGGCTGCGGCATCGACCCGTCGCCCTTGCCTCGGATCGGCAGCTTGCCGGGGGCCTGATAGCCGATGTTCCCGGCCGTGTCGGCGTAGACGAGGTTCTGGGCGGGCACGTCGAACAGGCCCGCGGCGCGCCGGAATCCGGCGAAGTCGGTCGCGGTGTCCAGGGCGAAGATCGCACTCGCGGTCGTGCCGGGGGTGAGGGCCGTCCACTTCAGGGCCACGGCCAGCTGGTCGGGCGCGGTCGCTGTCTGCTTCGTCGTCGACCCGCGGGTGCCGGTGTAGCCGTCGTGGCCGATGGTGGCATCGGTGTCATTGGTGCTCGAGACGATCGGGCCGTTGTCCGTCACGCGCACGGTGATCGTGACGGGTTCACCCCCGGCGACCTTGAAGGTCTCGGTGCGGGTCTGCAGGGGGACGTATCTGCCGTCTCGCAGGTAGAGGTTCCCGCGCACCTTCTCGAGGTAGAGGTCGGTGACGTCTGTGGTGAGGTTCGTGAACCCCCACGCGATCCGCGAATTGTGCCCGATGATCACGCCCGGCATCCCGGAGAACCCATAGCCCGCGACGTCGAACGGGCAGGCCTTCGACACGACACGGCATTTCAGGTCGACCTGGTGCCAGATGCCCGGCATCGACTCGCCGAGGTGCGGGTCGTTCGCCAGCAGCGGCCGGCCGGACGCGGTCAGGTCGCCGGAGATCACCCACGAGTTCGAGCCGACGCCCTCGCCGGGCCGGCCGAGCAGGGCGGATGCCGCCTCCACGACCCCGTCGACCTTCTTCCAGCTGACCGATGCGGTGGCGGCATCCGTGCCCGGGGATGCCGCGGTCGTCGATGCCGCAGGCGCGGGCGCGCCGGTCGTCAGCTCGGGCACGATGACGGGGTTCGTGCCGTACGGGTACTTCGGCCACAGATCGGCCAGCTGCGCAGCGGAGTAGGCCGGCGCGACGAGGGCGCGGTCGGCCTCCTCGAGCAGGTTCGCGCGGAGGTCCCAGGCCATCGCCTTCAGCCACGCGAGCGAGTCCGCGATCGTCCACTTCTCCACCCGGTAGTCGGGGTTCTGGATGCCGAGGATGCCGTACTCGAGCGACAGTGCGGTGCCCTGGTGGTCCTTCAGATAGGCGTTCACGCCGTCGGCGTACGACTGGTAGTAGCCGCGCACGGTGGGGCTCAGCAGCTTCACCTCCTGCTCGGCGACGCGACGCCACCCGAGGGTGCGCAGGAACTCGTCGGTCGGCAGCTGTGATGCCCCGAACATCTCGCTGAGCCGGCCCGCAGTGACGTGCCGGCGGAAGTCCATCTCGAAGAAGCGATCCTGCGCATGCACGTACCCCTGCGCGTAGAACAGGTCGTGCGTGTCGTCGGCCTCGATCGTGGGGATGCCGGTGGCATCCCGCAGCACGGTCACCCGGTGGTGCAGGCCGGATGCCGTGACGGTGCCGTCGAGCTGCGGGAACGAGCGCTGCACGGTCCACACCGCGAACCCGGCGACGATCACCGCGATCGCGACGACGCCGCAGAACACCCCGTACGCCCACTGCCCGATCCTGCGCCCGATCGAGCGCGTGGGCCGGGGGCGTTCGGGAGCGGGGTCGGAGCGGGATTCCGCGCGGGTCGTGGTCACCGCCGCATCCTACCGACCGCCGCGGCCCCCACCGGTCGCGCCCACCGGTCGTTGAGCGAGCGAAGCGAGCCGAAACGCCAGGCCCCCACGCGTTTCGACTCGCTCGGCCTCCGGCCGTGCTCGCTCAACGACCGACCGGCGTCACGCCATGAGGCTCGGCTGCAGGTCGCGCAGACGCCGGTGCGTGGTGGTGCGGCGAACGCCGAGCGCCGTGATCGCGAGCGCGCCGACGAGCCACACCGCGAGCACCGCGAGGTCGGTGCCGACCCGGCCGAGGCTGCCGCCGTACATCACCTGTCGCAGCGCGTCGGTGACGAAGCCCATCGGCAGCACGTGGTGCAGCGCCGCGAGGGGTGCCGGCAGTGTCTGCCACGGGAACGTGCCGCCGGCGGTGACCAGCTGCAGGACCATGAACACGAGTCCGAGGAACTGTCCGGTCGAGCCGAGCCACACGTTCAGCGCCAGGATGATCGCCGCGAAGGTGAGGGAGGCCGCGAACATGATCCCGAGCGTGCCGAGCGGATGGTGGAACGAGAACCCGAGCCACACCGAGAGCACCCCGAACAGGGCGGCCATCTGGAGCACCCCGAGCAGTGCCGGGGTGAACCAGCCGGCGACCGTGATCCGCACCGGCTTGCGCAGGGCGGTCATGGCGCGCCGTGACACCGGCTTGATGATGTTGAAGAGCGCATAGATGCCGATCCAGGCGGCCAGTGCGACGAAGAACGGGGCGAGACCGGCGCCGTAGTTCGACGCCGCGGCGACCTTGCTGGAGTCGACCGAGATCGGGTTCGCGATCGTCTGGGACTGCAGGTTGCGCAGGGCGGCATCCGATTTCGGCAGCTTCGCCGCGCCGTCCGCGAGACTCGTCGCCAGCTTGTGCGCGCCGGCGTCGAGCGTGCCGAGGCCGCCGGCGAGGGAGTCGGTGCCCGCGCTGAGCTTCGCGGCACCCGCGGCCGCGCTGTCGGCGCCGGTCGCGGTCTTCGACGCGCCCGACGACAGGGCGGATGCCCCGGAAGCGAGCTTCGACGCCCCGGTGTGCAGCTGCGCCGCACCGGACGACACCTGTGCTGCGCCGGCGGACACGTGCGCTGCGCCGTTCGACAGCCGGTCGATCTCGCCGACGGCGGACTGCACGGTGGCGTTGCCGTGCGTCAGATCGGCGGCGAGCGGATCGAGCTTCGCGAGTACGGTGTCGATCTGGGCGTCGGTCAGGCCTTGGTTGCGCAGCTCCGTGGTGATGCGGCTGCGCACCTCGGGCAGCCGGTCGGTGGCGGTCTGCACGGCGGTGCCGACCTGGTCGGCGTAGCCGGCGAGCTTCGCGTCGCCCGCGGCCACCTGTTTCGCGCCGGCGGCCACGCGCGCGGCGCCCTGCGCGAGGGTGCCCGTTCCGGACCGCAGCTGTGCGGTGCCGGATGCCACGTCGGATGCGCCCG
>DATMTQ010000308.1:0-6215 GCA_035564095.1 Microbacterium sp.
CCGCATCCGACGCGGGCGAGTGGGTGCGCGTCGGCGCGGTCGGGCTCAGCGCGCGGTGATGCGGTAGCCGACGCCGCGGACCGTCTCGATCCAGCGCGGCTCGGACGGCGACTCGCCGAGCTTGCGACGCAGGTTCGCCACGTGCACCTCGATCGCGCGGGCGTCGCTCTCGCTCAGGAACTCGGCTCCGGTCCAGCGCTCGCCGCGCAGCAGCAGGGTCAGCTCGCCTTTGCCGACGACGCGGCCCCCGGCCGACTGTCTTTCGGAGCTGTGAGTGCGTCGGAGGGGATCCGGGTGTCGGTGCCGATCGCGATGATCCGACGCTATGGGCACCCCCTCAAGGCCTCCCCAAGCGCACCTCAAGACGGCCCAAGGTTTGCGATCTTGACGGAAGCTTGAGCAGCGAGCCGGACGTGGCATCCTCGTAGTCATGCCCTTGATCGCGCTCACCGGGGGGATCGCCTCGGGAAAGTCGACCATCGCGTCGCGGCTGGCCGAGCACGGAGCCGTCGTGGTGGACGCGGACGCCATCGTGCGCGAGGTGCAGTCGCCGGGGTCTGCGGTGCTGGATGCCGTCGCAGCCGAATTCGGCGCTGCGATGATCCGCGGCGACGGGACTCTCGACCGGGCGGCGCTCGGAGCCCGCGTGTTCGGGCATCCGGAGCGGATCGCGGCGCTGAACGCGATCGTGCACCCTGCCGTGCAGGCGGAGTCCGCGCGCCGCTTCGCCGAGGCGTTCGCGGCGGATCCGGATGCCGTGGTCGTCTACGACGTGCCTCTGCTCGCGGAGGCGCGCGCCGGCGATCACTGGGACCTCGTCGTGGTGGCCGAGGCGCCGGAGGAGACGCGGGTGGCGCGGCTGATCGAGCTGCGCGGGATGACCGAGCCCGATGCCCGCGCCCGCATCCGCTCGCAGGCGGGCGACGCCGAGCGCCGCGCGCTGGCCGACGTCGTCGTCGACACCGGCGGGGATCTCGCCGCGACGATCGCACAGGCCGATGCGGTGTGGCGGCGTGTCGCGCACCCGGAGCCGATGTCGGAGGCCGGTCCTACGCTGGAGTGATGCAGACCACCCGCTCTGTCCGGCCCTTCGAAGTCGTCAGCGAATACGTCCCCAGCGGCGACCAGCCGCAGGCGATCGCCGAGCTCGCCGCACGCATCAACGCCGGCGAGACCGACGTCGTGCTGCTCGGCGCGACCGGAACCGGCAAGTCGGCCACCACGGCGTGGCTCATCGAGCAGGTGCAGCGCCCGACGCTCGTCCTCGCGCACAACAAGACCCTCGCGGCGCAGCTGGCCAACGAGTTCCGCGACCTCATGCCGCACAACGCGGTCGAGTACTTCGTCAGCTACTACGACTACTACCAGCCCGAGGCGTACGTCCCGCAGACCGATACGTTCATCGAGAAGGACTCGTCGATCAACGCCGAGGTCGAACGCCTCCGGCACTCGACGACCAACTCGCTGCTGAGCCGGCGCGACGTCGTGGTGGTCAGCACGGTGTCGTGCATCTACGGTCTGGGCGCTCCCGAGGAGTACCTGCGCAACATGGTCGCGCTGCAGGTGGGCGAGCGCTACGACCGGGATGCGCTCATCCGCCAGTTCATCGCGATGCAGTACAACCGCAACGACGTGGACTTCTCCCGGGGCAACTTCCGGGTGCGCGGCGACACCATCGAGATCATCCCGGTGTACGAGGAGTTCGCGATCCGCATCGAGCTGTTCGGCGACGAGATCGAGGCGCTGTACATGCTGCATCCGCTCACCGGCGACGTGCTCCGCAAGCTCGAATCGGTGCCGATCTTCCCGGCGTCGCACTACGTGGCGGGACTCGACGTCGTGCATCGCGCCATCGGCACCATCGAGACGGAGCTCGCCGAGCGTCTCGCCGAGTTCGAGCGGCAGGGCAAGCTCCTCGAAGCCCAGCGCCTGCGCATGCGCACCACGTTCGACCTCGAGATGCTGCAGCAGCTCGGATTCTGCTCGGGCATCGAGAACTACTCGCGGCACCTCGACGGGCGCGTGGCCGGCGAGCCGCCGCACACCCTCCTCGACTTCTTCCCCGACGACTTCCTGCTCGTCATCGACGAGTCGCACGTCACCGTGCCGCAGATCGGCGCGATGTACGAGGGCGATGCCTCCCGCAAGCGCACGCTCGTGGAGCACGGATTCCGGCTGCCCAGCGCCCTCGACAACCGGCCGCTGCGGTGGGACGAGTTCAAGAACCGCATCGGGCAGACGGTGTACCTGTCGGCCACACCCGGCCGCTACGAGATGGGCATCGCCGACGGGGTCGTCGAGCAGATCATCCGCCCCACCGGACTCGTCGACCCGCAGATCGTCGTGAAGCCCTCGAAGGGGCAGATCGACGACCTGCTCGAAGAGATCCGGGTGCGCGCGGAGCGCAACGAGCGCGTGCTGGTGACGACGCTGACCAAGAAGATGGCCGAGGAGCTCACCGACTTCCTCGGCGAGCACGGGGTGCGCGTTCGCTACCTGCACTCCGACGTCGACACGCTCCGCCGCGTCGAGCTGCTCACCGAGCTGCGCGCCGGCGTGTACGACGTGCTCGTCGGCATCAACCTACTGCGCGAGGGTCTCGACCTGCCCGAGGTGTCACTCGTGTCGATCCTCGACGCGGACAAAGAGGGGTTCCTGCGTTCGGGGACGTCGCTCATCCAGACCATCGGCCGTGCGGCGCGCAACGTGTCCGGGCAGGTGCACATGTACGCCGACACGATGACCGATTCGATGCGCAACGCGATCGACGAGACCGAGCGCCGCCGCGAGAAGCAGATCGCGTACAACGAGGCCAACGGCATCGACCCGCAGCCGCTGCGCAAGCGCATCGCCGACATCACCGAGGTGCTCACCCGCGAAGCCGACGACACGGACCGGATGATGCGCGGCAAGACGTCCGCGAAGCTCAAGTCGGGCAGGGGCAAGAGCCCGACTCCGCAGCTGCGGCGGGAGGGGATCGCCGCGGAGGGCGCAGAACAGCTCGAAGCGACCATCGCCGACCTCACGGGGCAGATGCTCGCGGCCGCGGAGGAGCTGAAGTTCGAGCTCGCCGGGCGCCTGCGCGACGAGGTGCAGGACCTCAAGAAGGAGCTGCGGGCGATGGAGCGGGCCGGGCACGCCTGACGCGGCGTCCGCGCGGGCGGCTCGTGCCGGCTGCGGGCAGGACGCCTACGGGCAGAACATGAGGGGCTTCGGTCCGGTGCGGTCGAACGTGTGCTGCGACATCGGGGATCCGCACAGCGGGCAGGGGCGCTCGGCGCGGGACGGTTCCGGAACGGTGTCGTACGGCCCCACCGCGGCGGGTCCCGCCATCCGCACCAGAGAGCTGTTGAACCAGGAGTACCAGCCGCCTGCGGCGCGCACTCGTGCGCGCAGGGGAGGGCGATCGGACGATTTGCTTCGTGCCATGATCATTAGTGTACTAACTAATCTGTAGAATGGTGACGTGGACCCTCGTGACGACCTGCTCAAGCTCGACAACCAGCTGTGCTTCGCGATCGTCACGGCCGCCCGCAACGTCGTCTCGATCTACCGGCCGGTGCTCGAGCCGCTGGGTTTGACGCATCCGCAGTACCTCGTGATGCTCGCGCTCTGGGAGCGCGCTCCCCGGTCGCTCGGCGAGCTCGCCGCCGAACTCGCGATGGAGCCGGCGACGCTCTCGCCGATCGTCAAGCGGCTGGGGGTGCAGGGTCTCGTCGAACGCGCCCGCCGCCCGGACGACGAGCGGGTGCTGGACATCACCCTGACAGCCGACGGCCGGGCTCTGCGCGAGCGCGCTCTCGACGTGCCGGGGCAGATCATGGAGCGCGTCGGCATGACGCCGGCAGCGGTCGCCGCGGTGCGCGACGGACTCGCCCCGTTCGCGGGCCCGCGGCCCGCGCACTGACCGCCGGCCGCAGCCTCGCCGTGCCCCGCGGCGGTGTCGGACGTCGCGAGTATCGTGAGCCTCTGTGAGGGACGAGCGCAGGCGGGTCGTCGCCGGGGGAGCCGTGGCGGTGCTCCTCGTCCTGGCCGTGGCATCCGTCTGGGCCGCGGGACCCACGCACTGGAGCGCGCCGCGCTGGCGCATCGCGCCCCCGCCGCTGCCGGTGCGCACCCCGCAGCCGCAGCCGTCGGCATCCCGCCTCGGCGTGCCCAATCCCACCGTTCCTGCCGAGGCGCAGAAGATCCTGACGCTGCTCGCGGCGATCGTCGTCTGTCTCGCGCTGCTGGCGATCGCCTACCGGCTGCTGCGCCGCATCCGGGTGACGCAGCGCGTGCGCCGGGATGCCCGTGCCGCGCGGATCGACGTGATCCAGGCGGGGGAGCTCGCAGCGGAGCCCGAGCCCGCACCGGCGCCGATCGTGCGCGGCCTCGCCCGCGCGCTGCAGATCCTCGACGAGGACCGCAGCGCCGACGACGCGATCGTGCAGGCGTGGCTGGGCCTCGAGGAGGCGTCCGTCGCGTCCGGGGCGGGGCGCCGGCCCGCGGAGACGCCGGGGGAGTACGCGGCGCGCGTGATCAGCCGGTTCGACGCCGATCGCGACGCCGTCACCGCGCTGCTGGGGCTGTACCAGGGCGTGCGGTTCGGCACAGGCCACGCGGACGTGGAGTCCGTCCGGATCGCGCGGGACTGCGTGCGGCGGCTGGCTGCATCCTGGCGCGAGGATGCCCCGGCGGGCCGGCGATGAGGCAGCATCCGGTTCGGCGCCGCGTCATGTCGATCGTCGGGTCGGCGGTGCTCGGCGGCGTGACGGCGACGGTGCTCTGGCTCGTGGGCCTGTCCGTCCCCTTCGCGGCGGCGTTCGGCGTCGTCGCGGCGGCGCTGAGCGTCGCGTGGTCCGGTCTGGCGGATGCCGACGCCCAGCCGATCTCCCGGACGGATCCGCCGGCCCGGCCCGGGAAGCGGTCGGACATCGTGCAGGTGTCGTGGTCGCTGCGGCCGCTCCGGGTCGGCGTGGGACGCATCCCCCCGCGGCTACGTCCCGTGCACGAGGCCGGGGTGCGACGGCTGCGGCGCTTCGCCGCGCGGCGCCTGGGCACGTACGGCCTCGACCTCGGGAGCCCCGGCGATCGCTCGCAGGTGGAGCGGATGCTCGGCGCCGAGGTCACCGCCGTGCTCACGGCGCCGAATTACGACGTCACCCTCGCCATGGTGAACACGTGCCTCGACGCGCTCGAGGCCCTCGACCCGGAAAGGATCGCCCGCCGATGACCGCCGACGACACCACCCTCGAATACACGCCGGCTGACGTCTGCCGCATCGGCAACGACATCCTCGCCGTCGTCGAGGGCGTCGTGATCGACCAGAGCGAGCCGCTGCGCATCGCGCTCGCCGGCATACTCGCCGGCGGCCACGTGCTGTTCGAAGATGTGCCGGGGCTCGGCAAGACCCTGGCCGCGCGGAGCCTCGCCGCCGCGATGGGTCTCGACTTCCGCCGCCTGCAGTGCACCCCCGACCTGCTGCCCGCGGACATCACCGGTTCGTTCGTGTACGCGCCGGCCACCGGTGAGTTCGTGTTCCGCCCCGGCCCCGTGTTCACCGGCCTGCTGCTCGCCGACGAGCTCAACCGCACGGCGCCCAAGACGCAGTCGGCGCTGCTGGAGGCGATGGCGGAGGGGCAGGTCACCGTGGAGGGCCGCAGCTATCCGCTGCCGCGGCCCTTCCACGTGATCGCCACCGCCAATCCGATCGAGTACGAGGGGACGTACGCGCTGCCGGAGGCGCAGCTTGACCGGTTCCTCGTGCGCCTGAGCGTCGGCTACCCGGACCCGGCGGGGGAGGAGCTCATCCTCGCGAACCGCGTGGCGCGCCGCACCGAGGTCGCCTCGGTCGGGCAGGTGATCGACGGCGCCGCGGTGCTCGCGCTGCAGGCGGCCGTGGAGCGTGTGCACGTGGACGCCGACATCATGCGGTACTGCGTCGACCTGGCCGCGGCGACGCGCGTCGACCGCGCCGTGGAGGTCGGGGCCTCGCCGCGCGGATCGCAGGCGCTGATGCTCGTGGGGCGTGCCCTCGCCGTGCTCGCCGGGCGGGATTACGTCACCCCCGACGACGTCAAGCGGGTCGCGGTGCCGACCCTCGCCCACCGCCTCACGCTGACCCCGGCCGCGTGGGCGGCGGGGACGTCGGCGCAGAGCGTCGTGGCGGCCCTCGTCGCCGCCGTCCCGGGGCCTCCCGCCCTGCCCCGCGCGGAGCCGTGATGGACGGCGCC
>DATMTQ010000309.1:0-2821 GCA_035564095.1 Microbacterium sp.
CCGCAAGACAGACCCGCAAGACAGAGGAGTTCCGCGCATGTCGCTCGACGCCGCATCCCCCACCGCAGCCCTCCCGCTCGAGGGAAAGGTCGCGGTCGTCACCGGCTCGGGCCGCGGCCTCGGCCTCGCCTACGCCCAGGAGCTCGCCCGCCAGGGTGCGGCCGTCGTGATCAACGACGTCGACCAGCAGACGGCGGCCGACGCCGTCGCGAGCATCGAGGCGCTCGGCTGCAGGGCGACCGCCGTCGTCGCCCCGGTCGGGCCGACCAAGACCGCACAGCAGCTCGTGCGGACCGCGGTCGACACGTTCGGCCGGCTCGACATCCTCGTCACCAACGCCGGCGTTCTGCGGGACACCGTGCTCTGGAAGATGAGCGACGACGACTTCGACACCGTCATCAACGTGCACCTGCGGGGCACGTTCACGTGCGTGCGCGCGGTCGCAACCTACCTGCGCGAAAACCAGGTCCCCGGCCGCATCATCTGCATCGGCTCGCCCACCGGGCAGCGCGGCAACTTCGGCCAGACCAACTACGCCGCCGCCAAGGCCGGCATCGTCGGCATGGTGCGCACGTGGGCGCTCGAGCTCAAGAAGGCCGGAATCACGGCCAACGCGGTCATCCCCGTCGCCGCGACCGCGATGACTGCGACCGTGCCGTACTTCGCCGCCGCCGTCGAGGCGGACGCCCAGGGCGAGCCGATGCCGGCGTTCTTCCGCCACGACCTCGGGTTCGGCACCTCCGACGATGTCGCAGGGATCATCTCCTACCTCGCCTCGGATGCCGCCGCCGGCGTCACCGGCCAGGCGATCGGCGTGGGCGGCGACCGCCTGCAGCTGTGGTCGCACCCCGAGCCCGTCGCAACGGCCTACCACGAGGGCGGCTGGTCGTACGACGACCTCGCGACCGGGTTCGCGACGGCCGCAGGCGAACTGCAGTCGGTGGGAGAGACGTTCCCGCCGCTGCCCGAAGAGCTGCAGCGCCTGAAATGACCCGCTACGAACCGGCGATCGACCTCGATGCGATGACCGCGATCGACGTGCATGTGCACATCGAGGTGGACGGCCACGGCCACTCGTCCTTGCCCGACGACCTCGCAGCAGGTGCCGCGAAGTACTTCAGCGCGGAGGGTCCGCGCCCCGATCTCGATTCGGTGGCCGACTACTACCGCGAGCGTGCCACGGCCGCGGTCGTGTTCACGGTCGACGCCGAGATGAGCCTCGGTCACCCGCCGCTGTCCAGCGAGGAGATCGCCGAGGGCGCCGCGCGCAACAACGACGTGCTGATCCCGTTCGGCTCGGTCGACCCGAATCGTCCCGACGCGCTCGAGCGGGCCCGCCGCCTGATCGGCGACCATGGCGTGCGCGGCTTCAAGTTCCACCCGACCGTGCAGGGTTTCGACCCGTCGGACGAGCGGTTCTTCCCGCTCTACGAAGAGCTGCAGTCCGCCGCCGTGGTCGCCCTCTTCCACACCGGCCAGACCGGCATCGGCGCGGGCCTTCCGGGTGGCCGCGGCCTGCTGCTGGGGCTGTCGAATCCGATGCTGCTCGACCCGGTCGCCGCGCGCTTCGCCGATCTGCAGATCATCATGGCGCACCCCTCAGTTCCCTGGCAGGACGAAGCGATCTCGGTCGCCACGCACAAGCACAACACGTGGATCGACCTGTCGGGCTGGAGCCCCAAGTACTTCCCCGAATCCCTCGTGCGGGCCGCCAATTCCTACCTCAGGAAACGCGTGCTGTTCGGATCCGATTTCCCCTTGATCACGCCGGACCGGTGGATGGCGGATGCCGACGCCGCCGCCCTGTTCAAGCCCGAGGTGCTGCCCGGCATCGTCAAGGGCAACGCCGCGCGCCTCCTCGGCCTGGGCGGCTGACATGCCCGCCCTGGAAGCCGACGAGACGTTCGGGTTCGACCCGTACGCGATCGCGGCCGCGCATCTGAGCCCGGCCGCCCGGGCCGCGCTCGGCGGGCTGCAGGAGGCGCTCACCGGCATCCGCCCCCTTCTCGCCCGGGCGTGGGAGACGGCGACGATGCCGGCCGCGATCCTGGACGTCCTGGTCCCGCTCGACCTCATGCAGCCCGCGGGTGTGGATCCTGCCGAGGCGGCTTCGAGCGTGTACTCAGGTCTGCGCAACTACGTGCTGGCCCGCGCCGACGTGTCGGTCGCGACGCTGTACAACGCCCAGTCGGGGCTGTTCCGCACCGCCGTGGCGCTCGGCGGCTCCCCCGAACAGGCGGCGGAGCTCGATCCCGCGATCCGCACTTTCGACCTCAAGGGGGTCTTCGCGCTCACCGAGCCCGACCACGGCTCGGACGTCGCGGGCGGCCTGGCCACGACCGCACGCCGCCTCGGCGACGTCGGCGACTGGGTGATCGACGGCAGTAAGACGTGGATCGGCGGGGCCTTCGGGTCCGACGTGCTCGTGGTCTTCGCCCGCGACGTCGCCGACCACGCCGTCAAGGCGTTCCTGGTACCGACCGAGGCCGAGGGCGTCGGGCTCGAGAAGATCGAGGGCAAGGTCTCGCTGCGCCCGATGCAGAACGCGCGGATCTCGCTCGACGGAGTGCCCGTGAGGGAGGCTTCCAGGCTGCAGAAGGTGAACGGCTGGCGCGATGTCGCGCGCATCCTGCGTGCCATGCGCTCCGATGTCGCGTGGATCGCCGCCGGTCTGCAGGCCGGCGCGCTCGATGCCGCGGTGCGCTACGTGCGCGAACGTGAGCAGTTCGGCCGGCCCATCGGCGGGTTCCAGCTCGTGCAGGAGAAGATCGCGCGCATGCTCGGCAACACCGCCGCCTCGCTCGCGCTGGTGGCCGCACTG
>DATMTQ010000310.1:0-6281 GCA_035564095.1 Microbacterium sp.
GACGGTTTCGACCGTCCGGGCATCCCTGTCTCGGGACCCACTCGCCGAGCTGCGCTGACACCATGGCGGCGGTGGCCACCCGGCATACTGGCCCCATGGCCTTGGACGAGATCGACCGCCGGATCGTGGGAGCGCTTCAGGTCGACGGCCGGGCGTCCTGGCGCCGGATCGCGGGAGTGATCGACGTGCCGGTGCGCACAGTGGTGCGCCGCGGGAACGCCCTGCTGGAGTCGGGCGACATCCGCGTCGCGGTCGTGCGCATGACGCGCACCGTGCTGCTGGAGGTGCAGGCGGCTGCGGCGGATGTCGACGCCGTCGCCCGCGCCCTCGCCGACCGCCCGACCAGCATCTTCGTCTACGTGCTGGGCTCGCCGATGCGCATCCTCGTCGAGGAGCTCGCCCCGGAGGCGAACGCCGACCTCATGCTGCACGACATCCCGGCGATCCCCGGTGTGACCGGGGTCGCCCTCATCCCCGTGCTGGAGTACTACCGCACGCTCACCAGCTGGATGCCGGGGCAGCTGACCGCGGGGGAGGCCCAGCTGCTGAACCCCGGGTTCGGCAGGCCGCCGCAGATCGATCAGCCGATGACCGCCCTCGACACGGAGGACGAGGCGATCCTCGCCGTGCTGGAGGCGGATGCCCGTGCGGCGGCCATCGACATCGCGTCGAAGATCGGCATGAGCGAGTCGGCCGTGCGCCGCCGGCTGGGCGTGCTCATCGGCGGCGCCGTGGAGGTGCGCGCGATCGTCGCGCCGGCGACTCTCGGCCTGCCGATCGCGGCCTTCGTCTGGCTGCGCGTGCGCCCCGGCGCGGTCGCCGCGGTGTCGGCGGCGCTTCAGGCATCCCCCTATGTCAGGTACGCGGCGTTCACCCTCTCGGACGAGCAGATCCTCGTCGACGTCGCCGCGCCCACGGTGACCGAGCTGCGTCGGTTCCTCACCGAGAGCCCGTGGTCGGCCGAGGTCGACGGGATGCGGGCGGCATCCGTCGTCGCGGCGCACAAGCGCAGCGGCGTGCGCGTCCAGGAAGACTGAGTCCCTTTCGCCTGACTCGCGGTGGCGTGGCGCATTCCGGGCGCAACCGCCTCTGTGGGGGCGCGTTCCGTGCGCCATTTCACCGAAAGCTCTTTACATCGAGCCTAAGTGGTCGTATTCTGGCCCAAACGGTGCGCAGATGCACGCGATGTGGCACACAGCGGTGCGGGATGGAGAAGAAGTGGTCGAGTCCAGCGAGATCATCACGCTGAGCGCGAAGGAACAGGCGCGGTTGGCGCGTGCCGGCGAGCTCACGGCGGTCGAGCTGCTCGACGCGCACCTGGCCGAGGTGTCCCGTCGCAACGGCGAGATCAACGCCGTGGTCGCCCTCGACGCGCAGCTCGCGCACGACAACGCGCGCCGTGCCGACGCGATCCCCGCCGACCGGCGCGGCGTGCTGCACGGCGTGCCCACCGCGGTCAAGGACTACGGCCACGTCGCCGGCTTCCCGAACACGCTCGGCCACCGCCACTTCGCCGGCCAGATCTCCGACCACGACGACCTGCACATCGGCCGAATGCGCGACGCCGGCGTCGTGTTCTACGGCAAGACCAACATCCCCGAGCTCGCCGCCGGGTCGCACAGCTTCAACAAGGTCTACGGCGTCACCCGCAACCCGCACGACCCGTCCCGTTCCGCCGGCGGATCCAGCGGGGGAGCCGCCGCCGCTCTCGCCGCGGACTTCACCGCGATCGCCGACGGCAGCGACATGGGCGGATCCCTGCGCAACCCGGCCGCCTTCTGCGGCGTCGTGGGCATGCGCCCGACCCCGGGCGTCGTGCCGAACGCCGACAGCCCGAACGTGTTCGACCCGCTCGGCACCGCCGGGCCGATGGGCCGCACCGTCGAGGATGCCGCGCTGCTGCTGTCGGTCATCAACGGCGAGACCCCCGAGGTGCCGTGCGCGCCCGAGCTCGACCGGGCGGCGCTGCGGAACCTGCGCGAACGCGACCTCACCGGCGTGCGGATCGCCTACGCGCCCGACCTCGGCGGCCGCGTGGTCGTCGAACCGGCCGTGCGCGCCGTGCTCGACGACGTCGCACGCCGGCTCGAGTCCGCAGGCGCCGTCGTCGAGGAGGGATGCCCCGACCTCGACGGCTCCGACGAGGCGTTCCGCACCCTGCGCGCCGCCGCCTTCAAGGCCGGCTGGGGCCCGCTGCTGGAGGCGGAGCCCGAGAACTTCAACGACTTCGTCACCGGCAACATCCGCCAGGGCGAGCAGGTCTCCGGTGCCGACGTCATGCGCGCCTACGCCGAGGTCACCCGCCTCACCCGCTCCGCCGCCCGGTACTTCACCGGCACCGACCTGGTGCTGGCCCCGGTCACCCAGGTGCTGCCCTTCCCGATCGAGTGGGACTGGGTGCACGAGGTCGACGGCACCCCGATGGTCGACTACCTCGACTGGATGCGCGCCGCCTGGCTGTTCACGCCGCTGGGCATCCCCGCGCTGTCCCTGCCGGCAGGCTACTCCGGCCACCTCCCGGTGGGTGCCCAGCTGCTGGCAGGTCCGCGGCGCGACGTCGAGCTGCTCGAACTCGCGCAGGCGATCGAGTCCGTGCTCCAGGTGCCCCGCACCGCCCCCGCGGCGGCCGTCCTCGCGGCATCCGCCACCCGTTGAACGTCCCCTGACCCCATCTGTTCGAAGGAGAACACACCCATGTCCATGCCCGAATCCGGCGTGCCCACGCCGGATACACCCACCAGCGCGGTGCGCCTCACCGGCCGCATCGCGACCCCGTCGCGCGTCGTCATCGCGTGCATCCCGATCGTGCTGATCCTCGCCACGCCCTTCCTGTCGTTCGCCGTGACGCCGACCCTGTGGTTCGGCGTGCCCGCGGTGCTCGTGTGGATGGCCCTGAACGTCATCCTCACCGTCGTGCTGCTGAACGTCGTCGACGCCGGCATCCGCCGCCAGGTGCGCGAGCACGCCGATGCAGAGGCCTTCGAGGGGGGTGAGCACGCATGACCGTCATCATCATCTGCGGGATCATCCTGATCGGCGCCCTCGGCATGGTCGGCGGACGCCGCCGTGAGAAGGGCATGTCGGGCTGGCTCGTCGCCGGGCGCAAGCTCCCCACGTGGACCTCGTGGTTCCTGCAGGCCGGTGAGTCCCTCACGACCTTCAGCTTCCTGGGTCTCGCGGGACTCGGCTTCGTCGGCGGCGTGAGCGGCGCGTACGCCGTCGGCTACCTCACCGCGTGCCTGTGCATCCAGTACTTCGTGGCCCCGCGCATCCGCAACATCGCGGCATCCCGCGGCTACCTCACGATGGCGGACTTCTTCAAGGACCGCTTCCGCTCGCGCACGCTGAGCATCATCATCGCGGTCGTCGGCGCGCTGTTCCTCATCCCCTACCTCGAGCTGCAGCTCACCGGCCTCGGCCTCATCGTGCAGCTCGCCACCGGGTCGCAGACCGCCCGCGGCCTCAGCATGGTGCTGGCGAGCGCCCTGGTGGTCGTGTTCGTGATCTGGGGCGGCATCCGCGGAATCGCCCGCGTGTCGATCTTCAAGGACTTCGGGATGCTGATCGCCCTGGCGGTCGTCACGGTCGGCGTCGTCGGCTTCGCCGGCGGCTTCCCCGAGGTGTTCGCCGCCGTCGCCAAGGCCGACGATGCGCTGTTCACCACGCACGCTCCCGGATTCGACTGGGTCTTCTGGGTCAGCGCGGTCGCGATCACGACGATCGGCGCCGGGTTCCAGACCTTCCCGCACCTCTGGCCGCCGATGCTCGCCGCCAGGAGCGGGAACGTGCTGCGCAGCAACATCAAGTGGCTCGCGGTCTACCAGCTGCTGCTGTTCATGCCGATCACCGTCGGCATGGTCGCCGTGCTCTTCATCCCCAAATCGACGATCCCCAACCAGGTGCTCTTCACCGCGGCGCAGCACACGCTGCCCGAGTGGCTGGTCGCCGTGGTCGCGGTGTTCGGCGCGGCAGCCGCCATGGTTCCCGCGGCGGCGATCTCGATGGGGATCGGCTCGCTGGTCGCCAACAACGTCACCTACAGGCTGGCCGAGCGCGGACGCTTCCTCGTGACCCGCATCACGATCGTCGCGGCCATGGTGCTCGCCCTTGCGCTCGGCATCGTCAAGAGCGACATCGGCGCCCTGCTGCTGCTCACCTACGGCGGGCTCGCGCAGATGTCCCCGGCCGTCGCGTTCGGACTGGCGCGCCAGGTGCGCATCAGCACGGCGGCGGTGGCGAGCGGCATCGTCGCGGGCGTGCTCTTCGTCGCCGTGACCACGTTCGTCCCGGCCGCCGGGCTCGCGCTCGGATCGTGGGACAACGGATTCGTCGGGCTCGGGATCAACGTGGTCGTGCTCGGCATCGTCGAGGCGGTCGTGCGGATGCGCCGCGGCGCGGCACCGGAGACGGTCTCGCTGGACATCCCCGCCGAAGAAGTGGAGGTCTGAACATGAGCGGTCCCCTCGACGGGATGCTGGTCGTCGACCTGTCCCGGGCGCTTGCCGGCCCGCACGCCGGCATGATGCTCGGCGACCTCGGCGCCCGCGTCATCAAGGTCGAACGACCCGACGGGGGCGACGACTCCCGTGCCTGGGGACCGCCGTTCGTGACGGCGGGAGAGGAGCAGGTCTCCACCTACTTCCTCTCCTGTAACCGCAACAAGGAGTCGATCGCGCTCGACCTCAAGGACGCCACCGACCGCGGCGTGCTCACCGAGCTCATCCGCCGGGCCGACGTGCTGATCGAGAACTTCCGGCCGGGCACCCTCGACCGGCTCGGGTTCGACCCGGCGACGCTCGAGCAGCTCAACCCGCGGCTCGTGCTGCTGTCGATCAGCGGCTTCGGGCACGACGGGCCCGAGGCGAACCGCGCCGGCTACGACCAGATCCTGCAGGGCGAGGCCGGTCTCATGTCGCTGACGGGTCCGGATGCCGCCATGCCGCAGAAGGTCGGCGTGCCGATCGGCGACCTGCTCGGCGGCATCCACGGGGTCGTCGGCATCCTGGCGGCGCTCGTGGAGCGCGAGCGCACCGGCAAGGGCGGGGTGGTGCGCACGTCGCTGCTGTCCTCTCTCGTCGGTGTGCTCGCGTTCCAGGCGACGCGCTGGACGGTCGGCGCCGACGCGCCGCACGCCATCGGCAACCAGCATCCGTCGATCGCCCCGTACGGCGCGTTCCGCTGCGCCGACGGCGTGGTGCAGATCTCGGTCGGCTCCGACCCGCTGTGGCGCACGTTCGCGCCGCTCATCGGCGTCGACCCCGACGAGGCGCGCTGGGCCACGAACGGCAGGCGCGTCGCCGACCGTGACGCCCTCATCGCCCACATCGAGGGCGTGTTCGCCGGGTCGTCGCGCGACGAGCTGCTGGCGCAGCTCGCCGCCGCCGGCATCCCGGCCGGCAAGGTGCGCACCGTCGACGAGGTCTTCCAGTGGGAGCAGGCGCTCAGCCAGGGCCTCGCGCTGGACGTGCACCACGAGCAGCTGGGCGATCTCACGCTGCAGGGATCGGCGCTTCGGATGTTCGACTTCGACGGCACCGAGACCGGCCGCACCGCCCACGAAGCGCCGCCGCTGCTGGGGGAGCACACCGCGACGATCCGGGAATGGCTCGCGTCATGAGCACCGCGGCCGCGTGGCTGGACGAGGTGCTCGACGGCGGCTCGTTCCGGTCGTGGGATGCCGCCCCCACACCGCCGGCGGACGCGGACTACCGCGCCGCGCTCGCCCGCGCGGGTGAGCGGTCGGGCGCGGATGAGGCGGTGCGTACCGGCGCCGGCACCGTGGCCGGGCGCGGGGTCGCCGTCATCGTCAGCGAGTTCGGCTTCCTCGGCGGCTCGATCGGCCTGGCGACCGCGGCGCGCATCGTCGCCGCGTTCGAGCGTGCCGCGGCCGAGGGGCGCCCCGTGATCGCGGGACTGGCCTCCGGCGGCACGCGCATGCAGGAGGGCGCGGCGGCGTTCCTGACCATGCGCACCATCGCGGCCGCCGTGCAGCGGTTCCGGCTGAGCGGGCTCCCGTACCTCGCCCATCTGCGGCATCCCGTCACCGGCGGGGTGTACGCGTCGTGGGCGTCGCTGGCCGACGACGTCTCGGCCGAGCCCGGCGCGCTCATCGGCCTGCTGGGCCCGCGCGTCGTCGAGGGCCTCGCCGCCGGCGTGCCCCAGGGCGTGCAGTGCGCCGAGAACGTGCACGCGCACGGTCTGCTGGACGTCGTGGTGGATGCCGCCGGCTTCCGCGTGCGCGCGGCGACGCTGCTCGGGATGCTCGGGGCTGCGCCGCTCGG
>DATMTQ010000311.1:0-12355 GCA_035564095.1 Microbacterium sp.
GCTGGATCGCCAGCGGCACGCCGCCCGCGAGGCCGCGGAGCGCGCCCGGGTGGACGACGCGGCGCGTGAGGAGCGCGAGCGGCGCCAGCAGAGCGTTCTGCGTGCGCTCGCACCGGTGCAGGAGACCCTCGACGCCATGCAGGCCAAAGTCGCCGACCTCGAGCGCGACCGGCACCACCAGTACGGGGCTCTCGCGGAGCAACTGCGCGCCCAGCGCGAGGCCGGCGATGCGCTGCGCGCGACCACCGAGTCCCTCGCCGGAGCGCTGCGCTCGGGGGCCACGCGCGGCGTGTGGGGCGAGACGCAGCTGCGCCGGGTGGTCGAGGCTGCGGGCCTGACCCGCTACGTCGATTTCGATCTGCAGACGTCGGTGACCTCCGACGCCGGGGCGGGCCGGCCCGACATGATCATCCGGCTGCCGGGCGGCAAGGCACTGGCCGTGGACGCCAAGGCCCCGCTGGACGCCTACCTCGAGGCGAGCACCATCCCGCTGACGGCGCAGGGGGCGGACCTGCAGCGTCGACGGGAGCTTCTCGGCCGCCACGTCAAGGCGGTGCGCGCCCACATCGACGCCCTCGCCCGCAAGACCTATTGGCTCGGACTCGCCTCCAGCCCCGAGTTCGTCATCTGCTTCATCCCGAGCGAGTCGCTGCTGGCCGCCGCCCTCGAAGAGGACCCGGCCCTGCTCGACTATGCGTTCGGCAAGCGCGTCGCGCTCGCCTCTCCCGTGAACCTGTGGTCCGTGCTGAAGACGATCGCCTACACCTGGACCCAGCAGGACGTCTCGGCGCAGGCGCGCGAGCTCTTCGACCTGGGCACCGAGCTCTACCGGCGGCTGGGCGGCCTCGCCGGTCACGCCGACAAGATGCGGCGCGCGATCGAACGCACGGTCGACACCTACAACGGGTTCGTCGGCTCCCTCGAGTCGCGGGTGCTCACCACTGCTCGCCGGTTCCCCGGAATCGACGAGGCCGGCATCGAAGCCTTGACGCCGGCCCGGCCGATCGACAAGCAGCCGCGACGCCTGACGGCTCCGGAACTGCTCGCAGACCTCGACGACTCGAGCACACCCGCGCAGGCGGAGATCGGCGCGCTGCGGGAGCGGATCGCCGAAGACCCGACCGGTTCAGTGACCGCCGGGGATGAAGTTGAGCAGCAGAATGGCCGCGCCTGACACGGCGAGGAACGCGCCGACCATCCACCACGCGCTCGCCTGCTCGTTGGGGCCGCGGCGCACCCGGAAGAGCACGTCGGGTCGACGCGACGGGTCCACGGGGGTCGGCGGCGGCACGCTGCCGGTCCGGCGGGCGAGTGCGTCGGCGATGACGGCCTGCGCGCCCGTGCGTGGCGTGCTGTCGGCCTGCTGCTGTGTCATCTCATCCTCCCGCCGGTCCTCGTCCTCGCATGATTGTCGCAGGGCTGCCTGCACAGATCGTGAAAGGCGCGCAGGTCAGAGCCACTTCGAGACCAGGTGCTCCGACGAGATCCGCCGCAGAGTCCCGGAACGGCCGCGCAGCACGACGCTCTCGGTGAAGATGTACTCGCCGTGGCGTCGCACGCCGCGGACGAGCTGGCCCTCCGTCACACCGGTGGCCACGAAGATCGTGTTGTCGCCCCGCACGAGGTCATCCGCCTCGTAGACGGTGTCGAGCTTCAGGCCGGCGTCGAGGCCGCGCTGCCGCTCCTCGTCGTTGCGCGGCGCGAGGATGCCCTGGATGTGACCGCCCAGCGCCTTGATAGCGCACGCCGTGACGATGCCCTCCGGGCTGCCGCCGATCCCGACGCACATGTCGGTGCGCCCGTCGTGGCGGGCCGAGTTGATGCCGCCCGCGACGTCGCCGTCGCTGAGCAGGCGCGTGCCGGCGCCGGCTTCGCGGATGTCCTCGATGAGCTTCTCGTGACGCGGCCGGTGCAGCACGGAGACCACCATCTCCGAGACGGGCTTGCCGAGCGCCTTGGCCAGCAGACGGATGTTCTCGCCGATCGGGAGGCGGATGTCCACCACACCGACGCCGGCCGGACCGGTGACGAGCTTGTCCATGTAGAAAACGCTCGAGGCGTCGAGCATCGTGCCGCGGTCCGAGACCGCGAGCACCGAGATCGCGTTGTTGCGTCCTGCGGCGGTGAGGCTGGTGCCGTCGATCGGGTCGACGGCGATGTCGCACTGCGGCCCCTGGCCGTTGCCGACGCGCTCGCCGTTGAACAGCATGGGCGCGGCATCCTTCTCGCCCTCGCCGATCACGATCGTGCCGTCGAAGTTGACGGTCGTGAGGAAGGCCCGCATGGCGTCGACCGCGGCGCCGTCGGCGACCTCCTTCTGACCTCGTCCGACGAACGGCGTCGCCCGGATCGCCGCCGCCTCCGTCGCGCGGACGAGCTCCAGCGCGAGGTTGCGGTCGGGGTGCAACGGGCTCATGTCGGAAGTCAGGCTCACCATGCCGCCCAGCCTAGCGAGCGGCGGTCTCCCCCATCGGCGCCCGGGCCGTTTCCGCGCGGATCGTTTCCCGATCTTTATCGCGACGCGGTCCCGGGCGGCCTCGCGCCCGGCCCGCTAGAGTGGGCGCAGGATGTCCCGGCGCCACGGGCGCTGCGACTCCTGTCGAACCCTCCCCGCCGAACCTGCCAAGGAGCCGAGGACAATGCCCGTCGCCACCCCCGATCAGTACGCCCAGATGCTCGACCGCGCGAAGGCAGGCGGCTTCGCCTACCCTGCGATCAACGTCTCGAGCTCCCAGACCATCAACGCCGTCCTGCAGGGCCTGACCGAAGCCGGATCCGACGGCATCCTGCAGGTCACCACCGGCGGCGCGGACTACTTCGCCGGCCACACCGTCAAGGGCCGCGCCACCGGCGCGCTCGCCATGGCGCGCTACGTGACCGAGGTCGCGAAGAACTACCCGATCACGGTGGCCGTGCACACCGACCACTGCCCCAAGCCGGCGCTGGCCGACTTCGTGCTGCCCCTCATCGAGGCATCCGAGGAAGAGGTGCGCGCCGGCCGCAACCCGATCTTCCAGTCCCACATGTGGGACGGCTCGGCCGTTCCGCTCGACGAGAACATCGAGATCGCGCAGGAGCTCCTCCCGCGCATGAAGAACATCAACGCCATCCTCGAGGTCGAGATCGGCGTGGTCGGCGGCGAAGAGGACGGCGTCAAGCACGAGGGCACGAACGACGCGCTGTACACCACCACCGGCGACGTGGCGAAGGCCGTCGAAGCGCTCGGTCTCGGCGAGAACGGCCGCTGGATCGCGGCGCTCACCTTCGGCAACGTGCACGGCGTGTACAAGCCCGGCAACGTGAAACTGCGCCCGGACCTGCTCGGCGAGATCCAGGAGGGCATCGCCGCGCAGTTCGGCACCGGCCCGAAGCCGCTCGACCTCGTCTTCCACGGCGGCTCCGGGTCGTCCGACGAGGAGATCGCGACCGCCGTGGCGAACGGTGTCGTGAAGATGAACATCGACACCGACACGCAGTACGCGTTCACGCGCTCGGTCGCCGGCTTCATGTTCGGCAACTACGACAGCGTGCTCAAGGTCGACGGTGAGGTGGGCGACAAGAAGGCCTACGACCCCCGCGCGTGGGGCAAGGTCGCCGAATCCGCCATGGCCGTCCGCGTGGTGGAGGCGACGCAGCAGCTCGGCTCGCACGGCAATTCCCAGAGCATCTGACCCGACCGAAGAGGATGCCGCCACGGACCGGTGCCGGCATCCTCTTCGCACATCCCGGTCGGTCAGGCCGGCGCGACGAAGATGTCCAGGATCGACGGCGCATCCGCCGGGGCGGCGATCACCGAGATCTCGTCGCCTGCGCGGACGCGCCCCTTGCGCACCACCCGGAGGTAGGCACCGAGCCGGCCCTCGCCGGAGAAGCGCTTCACCCAGCCGCGCTCGTGCTCGCCCCCCACCCAGCGGGCGAACGTCTGGCACGGCGTGCGCGGCAGCGTGACCTGCAACTCGAGCGACGATCCGATCCGCCAGATCTCGCCGATGCGCGCATTGCTGACGTCGACTCCCGCGACCCGAAGGTTCTCGCCGAACCAGCCGGCCGGGACGGCGCGTCCCAGCTCCGCGGCCCAGAAGTCGGCATCCTCCTGCGCGTACGCGTAGACCGCCTGGTCGAGACCCCCGTGGTGCTTGCGGTCGGCCTGCACGTCGGCGTACACGCCGTACGGGCCGACGCGCACCGCGCCCTCGACCGGGGCCTTGTCGATGGCCGTGACTCCGACCGAGCCCGCGTCGGGATGCAGTTCACGGACGGCGCAGACAGCGATGAGGTGCGGCATCCCGCCACCCTATCCGCTGGCGCGCGCCGCTCAGCCGGCGCTGTGCTGCAGGTAGCTCAGCACGGCCGGGTCGCCCATGACCGGGACCGTCACGCAGATGCCCACGACGATGTAGGTGATGACGGCTCCGACCAGCGGCGCCCACCAGGTGACCTTGGCCCGGCGCAGCCGGCGCAGCGAGAGCAGCAGCGTCACCAGGTAGCCCACGACGAGCAGCACCGCCGCCGCGATGCCCCAGATCTGTCCGGCCGCGGTGTTCGTGAACGTGCCCGCGATGCCGAGCGTCTTCATCATCGCGTCGGCCAGCGCCGCGAAGGCGAAGTACTGCGGCAGCTGGAGCACGACGTAGACGAGTCCGAATCCGAGCAGCATGATCGTCGCGAGCCGATCCGTCGTACGCGGCTGCATAGGCGTCGAACCGCCCGACAGCGGCGGAGCCGGCTGCAGCGGGCTGGGTTGCGCCGCCGCGGGCTCCGGCCCCGGCTGGCGGATGTGCGCCCGCTGCTGCTCCGGAGTGGCGTACTCCCCGAACTGCGGGCGCGGCCGGTGCTGATCGCCGTCCGGGATCGTCATCCTCGGCCCCGTCCGCCCAGCGCCCGGTCGTCCCGGTGGCCGGAGGCATCCTGACGCAGCTCCTTCGGCAGCGAGAACATGAGGTCCTCCTCGGCCGTGCGCACCTGCTCCACGTCGCGATATCCGGCGTCGGAGAGCGCCTCGAGCACCTCCTGCACGAGCACCTCGGGCACGGATGCACCGCTCGTGATCCCGACCGTTCCCACGCCGTCGAGCCATTCCTGCCGCACTTCGCTGGCATAGTCCACGCGATGCGCCGCCTTCGCGCCGTGCTCGAGGGCGACCTCGACCAGCCGCACGCTGTTGGACGAGTTCGCCGAGCCGACGACGATCACGAGGTCGGCGTCGCGCGCGACCTTCTTGATCGCCACCTGGCGGTTCTGGGTGGCGTAGCAGATGTCGTCCGACGGCGGATCGTGCAGCTCCGGGAACCGCTCGCGCAACCGCCGCACGGTCTCCATGGTCTCGTCCACCGACAGCGTGGTCTGCGACAGCCACACCACCTTGGAGGGGTCGCGCACCTCCACCGTGTCGGCCTCGGCGGGAGAGTTGACGACCGTCACGTGGTCGGGCGCCTCGCCCGCGGTGCCCTCGACCTCTTCGTGTCCGGTGTGACCGATCAGCAGGATCTCGAAGTCGTCCCGCGCGAAGCGCACGGCCTCGCGATGGACTTTGGTCACCAGCGGGCACGTCGCATCGATCGCGTGCAGGCCGCGATCGGATGCCGCCGACACGACGGTGGGCGCGACGCCGTGCGCGCTGAAGACCACGTGCGACCCCTCGGGCACTTCGTCG
This sequence comes from Microbacterium sp., assembly GCA_035564095.1. Lineage (GTDB taxonomy): Bacteria > Actinomycetota > Actinomycetes > Actinomycetales > Microbacteriaceae > Microbacterium. The sequence goes on from DATMTQ010000311.1 coordinate 5,654, forward strand.
ACCTCGTCGACGAAGATCGCCCCCTGCGCCTCGAGCTCGGTGACGACGTGGATGTTGTGCACGATCTGCTTGCGAACGTACACGGGCGACCCGTACCGCTCGAGAGCCTTCTCGACGGCCACGACGGCTCGGTCCACCCCCGCGCAGTAGCCGCGCGGGGAGGCCAGCAGAACCCGCTTGGGGGCATCCACCGGGATATCCTTGAGCCGCCCGCGCACCTGCGGGACACGGGGCATCGACAGCTGAACGGTCACCCTTCGAGTCTAAGGTGCGCGCTTCAGCGCCCGGTCAGAAAGGCCCCGATGACGACCCCCGCAGCCACCGTCGCCCCGCGCGACTCCACGGCGGATGCCCCCACCTCGGTCTCCCGCCTGAACGAATCCATCCACGGATTCATCGAGCGATGGGGGTCGGTGTGGGTCGAAGGCGAGGTCACTTCGTGGAACGTCCGCGGCGGGCACGTCTTCGGGCGCCTGAAGGATGCCACGGCCGATGCGCACATCGGATTCCGGGTGTGGGCGACCACGCGCCGCCGCCTGGGCGCGGACCTCAAAGTGGGCGACCACGTCGTGCTGTGCGTCAAGGCCGACTACTTCGCCAAGACCGGCGACTTCGGGTTCACGGTGTCCAGCTACCGCCATGTCGGGCTCGGCGAGCAGCTCGAGAAGCTCGAGCGCCTCCGCGCCCAGCTGCGCTCCGAGGGCCTGTTCGACGCGGCCCGCCGCAAGCCCCTGCCGTTCCTGCCGCACTGCATCGGGCTCATCACGGGAGAGAAGTCGGATGCCGAACGCGATGTGCACCGCAATGCCGAGCTGCGGTGGCCGCAGGTGCGCTTCCGCACCGTGCACGCCGCCGTGCAGGGCGACCGCTGCGTGCCGGAGACCATCGCGGCGCTGAAGGTGCTCGACGCCGACCCCGCCGTCGACGTCATAATCGTCGCGCGCGGCGGCGGCGACCCGCAGACGCTGCTCGGATTCAGCGACGAGCGGCTGGTGCGCGCGGTCGTCGCGGCATCCACCCCGGTGGTCAGCGCCATCGGACACGAGAACGACCATCCGCTGCTGGACGACGTGGCGGACCTGCGCGCGTCGACGCCGACGGATGCCGCCAAGCGTGTCGTGCCCGACGTGGCCGAGCAGCGTGCTCTCATCGCCGAGTGCCGCGCCCGGATGCTGCGCGTGCTGTCCCAGCGGGTGCGGCACGACCAGGAACGACTCGAGCACGTCCGGTCCCGTCCCGCACTGAGATCGCCGCACTCCATGGTCACGTCCCGTGCGCAGGAGGTGCAGCTGCTCGTCGACCGCGGCCGGGATGCCACCGCCCGCCGCGTCGAAACGGGCGCGCGCCAGCTCGGGGAGCTGCGCGCCACCCTGCGCGCCCTCGCGCCCGGCGCCACCCTTGCCCGCGGCTACGCGATCACGCACCTCGCGGACGGCACGATCGTGCGAGATGCCGCGCAGGCGCCCGCCGGCACCGCGCTGACCGTGACCGTCGAGCGCGGTTCGCTCGCGGCGGTCTCCGGTGGCGAAGTCCCCGAATCCGCGGCCCCGTAGACTGGTGACCATGACCGATGCGAACGGCGCCGCGGACGTGGCGACCCTCACGTTCGAGCAGGCCCGCGACGAGCTCATGCACGTCGTCGCGGAGCTCGAGCAGGGTGCCCCGACGCTCGAGCAGTCGTTGTCGCTGTGGGAGCGCGGCGAAGCACTCGCGAATCGCTGCGACGACTGGCTCGTCGGCGCCCGCAAGCGCCTGGACGCGGCCCGCGACTCGTCGTCGGACGGTGACGCCTGATGGCATCCGGTCCCCGTATCGTCGCCGAGCTCGGCCGGCCCGAGACGCCCGATGAGACCGCCGACCGCAAGGCCGAGGCATCCCGGGTGTACCGATCGAGCCAGACGTTCCGCAATCTGATCGCCGCGCTCATCGCGACGCTCGCGATCGTCTTCGTCGTCACGGCCATGGTGCCGCGCGGCGACATCGCCCAGACCGCGAAGATCGACGTCGCCGCGCAGGCGCAGCAGGTGGCGTCCGCGTACGGTACCAAGCCGCTGGTGCCCGTCGTCCCCTCGTCGTGGCGGGTGAACGCGGCGAAGGTCAGCGGCGACGAGGCGCCGACCTGGACGATCACGTATGTTCCGGGCACGCAGGGCTTCCTCAACGTCGCGCAGGGCTTCGACGCCGATGCCGGCTGGGACGCCCGGCTCCTGCACAACGCGCCCAGCTCCGGCACGGTCACGATCGGCGGCATCGTGTGGACCCGCTACCAGATCAGCGACCCGGCGCAGGCGGGCAACGTCTCGTACGCGCTCGCCACCGCGGCCGGCCGCGATCGCGTCATGGTGTACGGCGCCACCGACCCCGACACGGCGGCCACGGCGGCTCGCGCGCTCACCGATCAGATCCGATCCCTCCGCAAGGGAGCCTCATGACAGACCTCCGCCCGACCCCCCAGCAGGCATGGGACGAGATGCGCAGCGGCAACGACCGTTTCGTGGCCGAAGAGCCCCGGCATCCCGCGCAGGACGTCGAGCGCCGGCACGAGCTCACCGCCGGCCAGCGTCCCATCGCCGCGCTGTTCGGGTGCGCGGACTCGCGGCTCGCTGCGGAGATCATCTTCGACAAGGGACTGGGCGACCTGTTCGTCATCCGCAACGCGGGCCAGGTGCTGTCCGACTCTGTGGTGGGCAGCATCGAGTACGCCGTGGCGATCCTCGACGTCCCGCTCATCGTCGTGCTCGGCCACGACGCCTGCGGCGCCGTGCGCGCCTCGATCGAGAGCACGCGTCAGGATGCCCCCGAGCTGCCGCCGCACATCTGGCGCCTCATCGCCCCGATCGTGCCGGCCGTGCACCGCGTCATGCGGGCAGACCCCGACGCCACGCCGCTGACGGTCGACGCGGAGCTCGTCGGCCGCGAGCACCTGCACGACACCATCGACGAGCTGCTGCATTCCTCGGAGCTCATCTCCCGTGCTGTCGAGGAGGGCCGGCTCGCGATCGTCGGCGCGAACTACCGACTCGATGAGGGACGCGCCGACGCCCACATCATCATCGGCCCGGTGTCCGACACCGACGCTTGAACACCCACTGACGCGCGGCCCTGCCGCAGGAAGGCACGAGCATGACCGAGTACCGCATCGAGCACGACACGATGGGTGAGGTGCGGGTGCCGGCATCCGCCCTGTACGGTGCGCAGACGCAGCGCGCCGTCGAGAACTTCCCCATCTCGGGCAAGGGGCTCGAGCCGGCGCACATCGCCGCGCTCGCCCGCATCAAGAAGGCCGCCGCGCTCGCGAACGCCCAGCTGGGTGTGCTGGATGCAGCCGTCGCCGACGCGATCGCCGGTGCTGCCGACGAGGTCATGTCGGGCGCTCACGACGACCAGTTCCCGGTCGACACGTATCAGACCGGCTCGGGCACGTCGTCCAACATGAACATGAACGAGGTGCTCGCAACGCTCGCGACCGGCCGTCTCGGCGCGCCGGTGCACCCGAACGACCACGTGAACGCGTCTCAGTCCTCCAACGACGTCTTCCCGACCTCGGTGCACATCGCCGTCACCCAGGCCCTCATCGACGACCTGATCCCGGCGCTGGACCACCTCGCCGTCGCTCTCGAGGCGAAGGCCGAGCTGTGGAAGGACGCCGTCAAGTCGGGCCGCACGCACCTCATGGACGCGACCCCCGTGACGCTCGGTCAGGAGTTCGGCGGATACGCCCGCCAGATCCGCCTCGGAATCGAGCGAGTGCAGGCCGCGCTCCCCCGCGTGGCGGAGGTCCCCCTCGGCGGCACGGCGGTCGGCACCGGCATCAACACCCCGGTCGGCTTCCCGCAGAAGGTCATCGAGCTGCTCGCGGCGGAGACCGAGCTCCCGATCACCGAGGCGAAAGACCACTTCGAGGCGCAGGCCAACCGCGACGGCCTCGTCGAGGCGTCCGGCGCGCTGCGCACCATCGCGGTGTCACTGACGAAGATCAACAATGACCTGCGCTGGATGGGCTCCGGCCCCAACACGGGGCTCGGCGAGCTGCACATCCCCGACCTCCAGCCGGGCTCGTCGATCATGCCGGGCAAGGTGAACCCGGTCATCCCGGAGGCGACCCTGATGGTGTGCGCGCGGGTCATCGGCAACGACGCGACCGTCGCCTGGGCCGGCGCGTCCGGCGCGTTCGAGCTGAACGTCGCGATCCCGGTCATGGGCACCGCCCTCCTCGAGTCGATCCGCCTGCTCGCCAACGCGATGCGCGTCCTCGCCGACAAGACCGTCGACGGCCTGCAGGCGAACCTGGAGCGCGCCGCCGCCTTCGCCGGGATGTCGCCGTCGATCGTCACGCCGCTGAACAAGGTCATCGGCTACGAGGCTGCGGCGAAGATCGCCAAGCACTCGGTCGCCAAGGGCATCACGGTGCGCGAGGCCGTCATCGACCTCGGCTACGTGGAGCGTGGCGAGATCACCGAGGCCGAGCTCGACTCCCGTCTCGACCTGCTCTCGATGACCCACGCGGGCTGACCGCTCCATTTCCCGGACGGGGCGGCGATAATCGCAGAGTGGAACGTACGCGCAAGCCCGTCTCGGCCCGCGCACGCATCGTCGGCGCCGTTCTCGCCGTCGCGTGCGTGGGCCTGGCCGTGGTGGGCAGCGTGACGTTCGTCGTGCAGCAGAAGCGGACGTTCTCGGACATCGATCAGCGCCTGCACGCGCAGGTGGCGAGCCTGCAGACTGTGGCGAGCGCCGGTGCGACGGGTCAGTCATCCTCCGGCGCCGCCACGCCGGGCGATCCGCTGAACATCAAGAACTACCCGTCGGTGGACGCGTACCTCAAGGCCGCCGTGGCGCTGCTCGTGCCCGCACAGAACGAGGCGTCCGTCGCGGTGCTCGACGGCCAGGCGCGGTACCGTCCGGAGACCCTGTCCGGGTTCGACATCTCGCACGACACCGCGCTCATCAAGCGTGTGATCGTGGAGACGCGGAACATGGACGCCGCCGTGATCGGCACCGCGCGCACGAGTCAGGGGTCGCTGCGCTACATCGCGATCCCGGTGACGATGAAGGGCGATCCGGAACGCGGCATCTACATCCGCGCGGTGGACCTCGACGGGGAACTCGCGCCGGTGACCGCGTCCGCGGCCACGTACGCCCTCGCCGCGCTGGTCATGCTGGTGGCCATCGGCACGGTGGGCTGGTTCGTGGTCGGACGCCTGCTCTCGCCGATCCGACATCTGCGGGACACCGCCGACGCCATCACTCTGGCGGACCTCGGCGCGCGCATCCCCGAGCAGGGCAACGACGACATCTCCGACATGACCCGCACGGTCAACTCCATGCTCGACCGGCTCGAAGGATCCGTCGACGTGCAGCGGCAGCTGCTGGATGACGTCCGGCATGAGCTGAAGACGCCGATCACGATCGTGCGCGGACACCTCGAGCTCATGGATCCCGCCGACCCCGACGACGTTCAGGCGACGCGGGAGATCGGCATCGCGGAGCTCGACCGCATGACGCGCCTCGTCGAGGACATCGACGCGCTCGCATCGCTCGAAGGTCCGGAGGACCTCACGATCACCGAGGTCGACGTCGCCAATCTCACCCGGCGCGCCGGCGACCTCATCGGGGTCATCCCCGGGCACACCTGGGCGGTCGCCACGGCCTACGACGGCGTCGTCGCCGGGGACAGCGACCGGCTGCTGCAGGCATGGCTGCAGCTCGCGGACAACGCCGCGAAGTACACGCCCGAGGGCAGTCCGATCGAAATCGGCAGCGATGCCGACACGACCCACGTGAGACTCTGGATGCGCGATCACGGTCCGGGAATCCCGCCCGCGGCCCGCCACCGGGTCTTCCGCCGGTTCGACCGGGCGGGGGGCAGTCGCGGAGTCAGCGGGTCCGGGCTGGGCCTGGCCATCGTCGACGCCATCGCCCGTGCCCACGGCGGATCCGTCGCCGTCACGGACACGCCGGGCGGCGGCGCCACCATCACCATCCACCTTCCGCTGCGCACCGAGCATCTGCCCTCGCCGGTGCGCGCCGGAGATGTGCTCATGCAACGAGAGGCAGTCGAATGACACGGATCCTGATCGTCGAAGACGAGCCGCACATCGCGTCGTTCGTCGCGCGCGGTCTGCAGCACGCCGGATACGAGACCGTGATCTGCGAGGACGGCGCCGAGGGCCTGGAGCGCGCCCGCCACGGCGACATCTCCCTGGTGCTGCTCGATGTCGGCCTGCCCACCATGGACGGATTCGAGGTGCTGCAGACGCTGCGCGCCGACGGCCTGCGCATGCCGATCATCATGCTGACGGCACGCACCAGCACGCACGACACCGTGCTCGGGCTGGATGCCGGCGCCAGCGACTACGTGCGCAAGCCCTTCACGGTCGACGAGCTGCTGGCGCGCGTGCGCTCGCGCCTGCGCGAGGCGGAGGTCCAGGGCGCCCCGCTGCTGAGGGACGGCTTCCTGCTCGATCCGTCGTCCCGGCGGGCCAGCATCAACGGCCGGGAGATCGACCTGTCGGCACGTGAGTTCGCCCTCGCCGAGGAGTTCCTCCGCCATGCGGGCGACACGCTCTCGCGCGAGCATCTGCTGCGCCAGGTCTGGGGCATGGACTTCGATCCCGGCTCCAACGTCGTGGACGTCTACGTCGGCTATCTGCGCACGAAGCTCGGCCACGAGCGGATCACCACGGTGCGCGGTGCCGGCTA